>NZ_JBHYYB010000015.1:0-85435 GCF_042752535.1 Kitasatospora sp. NPDC059327
GAGCCCGCGCCACGACCCCCCGCGCCCCCGGCGGGGGCACCCGCGCCCGGGGACTGCCGCAGCCCGCCCGGCGGGGGCGGCGGCGGAGCGGAGGCCGAACCCCGGCCGAGCGAGACCGGTGCCGCGCCCGGTGCGGCCGGGCCGCCGCGCAGGGCGGCCGGCGGGGGTGGGGGCGGGGTGGAGGCCGAACCCCGGCCGGGCGCCCCGTGCGGCGGCCCGGCCGCCGGAGCGGCGGGCGCGCCGGGGCCAGGCGCGCCGGGCAGGCCCAGCAGTCCGGGCAGCGCGTCCGGCGAGGCCAGCATGGTCGCGGCGTGATCGACGCCGGGGCCGCCCGGCGCCGGCGGAGCCGGAACCCCCGCAGCCGGTGCGCCGGGGCCACCCGGGCCGGGTGCGCCGGCCAGACCCAGCAGTCCGGGCAGGCCGTCCGGCGGCGCCAGCACCGTCGGCGCGGGTTCGGCCGCCGGCGCGGGGGCGGGCACCGCGGCCATGCCGTAACCGCCCTCGGGCAGCAACACGGTGGCCGCCTCGGCACCGGGCCGGGGCGCGCCGGGCAGTCCGGCGCCGTTGGTGCGCAGCCCGTCGGGCAGCAGCACGGTCGCCGCCTCGGCACCACCGGCACCGCCGACGGGCGGGGCGGGCGGGGCGAACGACGGCTCGGCCACCGGCGCGGCGACGGGCGGGGCCGTCTGGAGCGGCCCGCCGTGGGCGGGCGGCGGGGCCAGCATGGTGGGCGCGTCCCCGGCCGGCCGCTCGGACACCGGCGGCGTGGTCAGCACGGCGGGCGCCGGCCCGGCCTCGGGCACGACCGGCGGGACCGGCACGGCCGGCGCGACAGCGGGCGCCGGGGCGGGCGGGACGGACGGGACGGCGGCCGGAGCCCCGAGCCGCTCCGCCTCCGCGGCGATCGCCGCGGCCCCCGCCTCCTGGAGCCACTGCGGCGGGCTGAGCAGGAAGGACGTCGCCTCGACCGGCCCGGGCGCGGGCTTCGCCGCCCCGGCCGGATTGGCCGCGACCGGCCGCCCGTAGACCTCCTCGTACTGCCGGACCACCTCGTTGACCGGCAGCGCGGGCCAGAGCGTACTGGCGCCGGAGTCACGGGCGATCACCAACCGCGCCTCCCCCGCTGAACCGCCCGAGGCCACCGAACCGCCCGAGGCCGCCGAACCCCCGGCGCCACCCGTCCCGTCGGAGCCGTCCGACCGGCCGCCGGTCTCGCCGGCCGCGCCCTCCGCGGGCTGCACCGCCCAGCAGACGAAGCCCAGGTCGAACTCCCGGACCCGCACCTCGCGCTGCTGCGAACGCGGCACCCCGCCGTTGATCCAGTCGTCGGCGAGCTCCTGTGCCTGCGCGTACGTCACCACGCCCGGTTCACCCCTGTCCCCTTCGTCCCCGCTTGTTCCGCTACCACCACCGCCGGAGCCGTCCGGGCCACGTCAGCCCACCGGCACGGCGCGGGCGAACCCGCCGTCCACCATCAGCTCCGCGACCGTCTCCAGCTCCGGCGGGCTGCCGGCCAGCCGGAGCAGGAAGTCGTCGAAGTCCTCGCCACAGGGCAGCAGCAGCCGGGCGACCCGCTCCTCGGGCGCCTCCGGGGTGCCGATGTCGCGGGCGTCGTCGTAGAGGCAGAACCAGACCGAGCCGATCCGGTCGCCGCGGACCTTGAGCGCCACGATGCCGCCCTGGGCGTAGGCGATGCCCAGGTAGTCCTTGGTGAGGTGGTCGCGCAGGCACTTGTTGGCGTACACGACGTCCTCGGTGCCGTACTCCTCGCTGAGGGTCAGGAACGGCTGGTCGAGCAGCAGCCCGAGCCCGGGGTCGAGGGCCACGCCGACCGGGGCCCGGCCGCCGGCCAGCTTGAGGAAGGTGCGGTAGGCGCCGGGCAGCCGGTAGCCGAGGCGTTCCTCGGCCCGCTGCACCAGGTCCTCGGGGACGCCGATCGGGTCGCCGCCGTCCCTGGCGAGCGAGAAGTGCACCGGCCGGCGCTCCTGCAGCGGGCGGGTGCCGCGGCGGCTGTGGTCGGCGGTGGAGGTGGCCAGGCCGCCGTGGTGCCGCAGCAGCGCCTTGACCTCGACCGGGACGAGCTCCATCCGCCGCCAGCCGGGCGCGGCCCGGCCGACCGCGTGGTGCCAGGTCCACCCGGGTGGGGTGGCGACGGCGGTCTCCAGGTCGGCCCAGAGCGGATGCCCCAGGGTGAACTGCGTGGCGTTGGCCGAGACGTAGTCGGTCAGCCGCAGTTCGTCGACGCCGAAGCCCGCCGGCGGGTCGGCCACCTCGGCCGCGGCGGCCGCGTACGGGCCGAAGTCCGGGTGGCCGTGCTCGTCCACCCGGACTCCGGCGGGGTGCCGCTCGGCGCGGACCGGGTCCGGGAACTGCACCACCTGACCTGCGTACGCCGCGTTGGGCGCGGCGGCGACGCCGGGCCGACCTGTCGTCATCTGGGAGCCCCCACTGGCTGCTGCAAATTCGGTGCGCTTGCTGGACACCAGCGTAGGGGGTCGCCCCGGCCCGCGGCCCCCCGCCCGGGGGACTCCGCCCGACCGGAGCACGCGGGCGAAGAGCACGGACGGAGAGCACGGACGGGGGCCACGCGCACGCGCACGGGCAGCGGTAGGGCCGGGGGGCACCGGCGGAGCGCGGCCCGCCGGGATCAGGCGGCGAGCGCCTTGGCCAGCGCCTCGGCGACGCGTTCCTGCTGCCCCCCGGTGATCTGCGGGTAGAGCGGCAGGGTGAGCAGCTCCCGGGCGGCCCGCTCGGCGACCGGGAACGCGCCCGCGCCGTGGCCGAGATGACGGAACGCGGGCTGGAGGTGGACCGGCACGGGGTAGTGCACACCGGCACCGATGCCCGCGGCCTGCAGCGCGGCGAGGACGGCGTCCCGGTCCCGGCCGGGCCCGATCCGCACCGCGTACAGGTGCCAGACGTGCTCGTTGCCGGGTGCGACCCGCGGCAGGGTGACGCCGTCGAGGCCGGCCAGCAGCCGGTGGTAGCGCTCGGCGGCGGCGCGGCGGGCCTCGTTCCAGTCGGGCAGCCGGCGCAGTTTGGCCCGCAGGACGACGGCCTGCAGCGCGTCCATCCGGGAGTTGAAGCCGAACCGCTCGTGCTCGTACTTGCGGCCCGAGCCGTGGTCGCCGATCAGCCGGACGGCGGCGGCCAGCCCGTCGTCGTCGGTGACGACGGCGCCCGCGTCCCCGTACGCGCCGAGGTTCTTGCCGGGGTAGAAGCTGGTGGCGGAGATCAGCCCGTGGAAGGCCCGGCCGTGCTGCCGGGCGCCCTGGGACTGCGCGGCGTCCTCCACCACGGGCCGGCCCGCGGCCAGTTCCAGCAGCGGGGCCATCGGGGCGAGCTGGCCGTTGAGGTGGACGGGCAGCAGCGCGACGGCACCGGGCAGCGCGTCCGCCGCGCGCTCGGGGTCGATGAGCAGGTGGTCCGGGTCGGCGTCGACCAGCACGGGGCGCAGCCCGGCCCGGAGCACGGCCTCGGCGGTGGCGACGAAGGTGTTGGCGGGCAGCACCACACCGCCGCCGGGCCGCAGGTCGAGGGCGCGCAGGGCCAGTTCGAGCGCGTCGGTGCCATTGGCGGCGCCGACGCAGTGCCGGGTACCGGAGAAGGCCGCGTACTCGGCCTCGAAGCCGGCCGTCTCGGGGCCCCTGATGTAGCCGCCGGTGGCGAGCACCCGGTCGAAACCGGCCCGGACCTCGGCCGCCACCTCGGCGTGCGCGGCCTTCAGGTCCACCAGCGGAACGGACTGGTCGACGGACCGGTCGGCGGACTGATCGACGGGCCGGTCGGCGGACTGATCGGTGGTCATCCTGGTCTCCCCCTGGGGCGTCTCGGCGGATCGGAGTGGGCGTGCGGCGACGACGGCCCGGACCCGCCGGTGGGCGGGCCCGGGAGCGGGGGCCGTCGACGGGGGCCGGGTGGTCCGGCTCAGCCGAGGGCCGCGCGCAGGGCGTCGACCACCCGGTCCTGCTGCCGCTCGGTGAGCGCGTGGTAGAGCGGCAGGATCAGCGAGCGGTGGGTGAGCAGCTCGGTGGCGGGCAGCGACACCCGCGCGGTGCCCTTGTACGGGGCCTCCAGATGGGCCGCCATGATGCCGCGCCGGGCGGAGACGCCCTCGGCGGCGAGGGCGTCGAGCACCGTCCGGCTGTCGCGGGCACCGTCCGGCAGCACCAGCCAGCAGGACTGGTAGTTGGTGCTGCCGTGCGCCGGGTCGGCCACCAGCCGGGCGCCGGTGCCGGCCAGCAGCGCCCGGTACCGTTCGGCGAGTTCGCGCCGCCGGGCGACCATGGCCGGCAGCTTGCGCAGTTGGACCAGGCCGATCGCCGCCTGGATGTCGGTCATCCGGTGGTTGAAGCCGATCTCGTCGTACGTCTCCAGCGGCCCGGCCCCGCCCCGCGCGGCGTGCCGGTCGGCGGCCGAGACGCTCATCCCGTGCTCACGCAGCCGGCGCAGCCGGGCGGCGGTCGCGCCGTCCTGGCAGGTGACCATGCCGCCCTCCCCGGTGGTGAGCAGTTTGCGCGGGTGGAAGGAGTAGGCGGCGAACGCGGCCGTGCTGCCCACCGGCCGGTCCCGGTAGACCGAGCCGGCCGCGCAGGCGGCGTCCTCGACCACGGTGGCGCCGCACGGCTCGACCAGCTCCTGGAGCGAGTCCAGGTCGACCGGGACCCCGCCCTGGTCGACCGCGATCACCGCCTTCGTCCGCCCGGTGAGCAGCGGTTCGACGGTGGCGGCGGTGAGGTTGCCGGTGGTGGCGTCCACGTCGGCGAAGACCGGGACGGCACCGACGTAGGTGACGGCGTTGGCGGTGGCGATGAAGGAGAGCGAGGGGACGACCACTTCGTCCCCCGGCCCGACGCCGGCGCCGATCAGCGCCAGGTGCAGGGCGGTGGTGCAGGAGGAGACCGCGACCGCGTGCGGCACCCCGAGGTGCTCGGCGAAGGCCCGCTCGAACGCGGCGACCCGGGGGCCCTGGGCCACCCAGCCGGAGCGGACGGCCTCGGCGGCGGCGAGGGCCTCCTCCTCGCCGAGCCAGGGAATCATGACGGGGATGGTGGACACAGGTGTACTCCGAACTGCCGTGCAGACAAGGGGGACTACTGCTCGCGCCACCAGGCGACCAGCCTGCGCAGGCCGTCGTCGAGGCCCAGTTCGGGCTTCCAGCCGAGGTCGTGCTCGGCGGCGGTGATGTCCGCCAGGCGCCGGACCACGCCGCCGGCCGTGCCCCGGGCCGGGCCGTGCTCGACGTCCAGGTCGGTGCGGTCCATCGCGGTGAGCAGGGCGTCGGCCAGGCCGCGCAGCGAGACCTCGGTACCACTGGCGATGTTGTAGACCCGGTCGGTGACGGGCGCCGCGGCGGCCAGCAGGTTGGCCCGGGCGATGTCCTCGGTGTAGACGAAGTCCATGGTCTGCGCGCCGTCCCCGAAGATCAGCGGCGGCTGCCCGGCGGCGATCCGCTCCATCCAGCGGATGAACACCTCGGTGTACTTGCCGTGGACGTCCATCCGGGGCCCGTACACGTTGAAGTACCGGAGCACCACGTAGTCCAGTCCGGTCATGGCGTGGAAGCTGCGCAGCAGGCCCTCGTTGAAGACCTTGGCCGCCCCGTACAGGGTGTCGTTGTGGTACGGGTGCTGGGTCTCGGGCGTCGGGAAGACGTCGGCGAGGCCGTAGACGGAGGCGGTGGAGGAGGCGATCAGCTTGCCGACGCCGACCTCCGCGGCGGCCTCGACCACGTCGAAGGCCCCGTCCACCATGATCTCCAGGGCCAGCCGGGGCTCGGTGGCGCACTGGGTGATCCGGATCGCGGCCAGGTGGAGGAGCAGGTCGGTGCCGGGGTCCAGCAGCTCGCGCAGGAGCCTGCGGTCGCGGATGTCACCGTCCACCACCCGCAGCTGTCCGGGTGCGGCGATCTCCTGGGCGTACGCCAGGTTGGCCCTGCGGCCGCGGACGAAGTTGTCGAGCACGATCACCTCGCGGGCGCCCGCCTCGATCAGCTGGTCGACCACGGTGGAGCCGATGGTGCCGGCCCCGCCCGTGACCAGGCAGCGGGAGCCCTCGATCTGTACAGCGTTCACCGCGCGGCGGCCCTCTCGTGTGCGTCGGACAGTCGGTCGATCGTCACAGCGTCGTCGAGCCCGGCGCCCACCGGGACGGTGGCGCCGCCGAGTTCCAGGCTGAGCGAGGCGGCCTCCAGCAGCTGCAGCACGCGCAGCCCGGACCGGCCGTCGGTGAGCGGGGCCCGGCCCTCGGTGATGGCGGCGGCGAACTCGGCCATCACGTTGCGCAGCGCCTCCTGCTCGACCAGCGCGGGCGCGACCATCTCGCCCACCCGGTAGGAGATCTGCGTCCGGTGGCGGATCGCGTCGGTCAGCTCGTCGGGCGGGGTGAGGTCCACGCCGCGGTCGTGCACCGCGAGCCGGGCCTGCGGGTTGAGGTCGTCCCAGACCAGGGTGCGCCGCGAGCCGCCGATGAGCGTGGTGCGGACCTTCGTCGGGGAGAGCCAGTTGACGTGGCAGTGCGCCAGCGCGCCGTTGCTCAGCCGGACCGTCAGGTAGGCCACGCAGGCCCGGCCGGCGCCGATCGGGTCGGCGCCCTGGGCGGAGACGCCGATCGGTTCGACGCCGGGCGGCAGCACGAAGTCGAGGATGGACAGGTCGTGCGGGGCGAGGTCCCAGAGCACGTCCACGTCCGGCTGGACCAGCCCGAGGTTGATCCGCACCGAGTCGAAGAACTGGACGTCGCCGATCTCCCCGCCGTGCACCAGTTCGCGGATCCGGCGCACCACGGGCGTGTAGCAGAAGGTGTGGTCGCACATCAGCACCAACCCGCGCTCCTCGGCGAGCGCCACCAGCTCGGCGGCCTCCGCGGCCGACGTGGTGATCGGCTTCTCCACCAGGACGTGCTTGCCCGCCTCCAGCGCGGCCCGGACCAGCCGGTAGTGCGCGGCGGCGGGCGTGGCCACGGCGACCGCGCCGACCCGTTCGTCCGCGAGCACCTGCGCGAACGAGGTGGTGGACCGGACGGTGCTGTACTCCCCCAGCACCCGCCGGGACTTGCCCTCGTCCAGGTCGCAGAGCCAGTGCAGGCGCAGTGCCGGCGTCTGCTGCGCGTTGCGGACCAGGTTCGGGCCCCAGTAGCCGGCCCCGACCACCGCGATCCCGATCGGGTGCGCGGGCGCGGGCTGCGGCGGCACACCCGGTGTGGGCACGTGCTCGCCGGGCGCTTCGTTGGCGGTTTCCGTCTCCGTCATCAGCAAGACCCCCCTTGCTCGTCGTCGACTTGGCCGTCGGGGCGCCCGTACCGGCGCGTCCTTCCGGCCGCGCGCCGGGGCGCCCGTGCCCCGGCGGCCTCAACGGCCATGCCGAGCAAAGGAGTTGCCGAACAGCCGATCAACCCCCCGGGGACCGGCCACCCCCTTGGCTCGCTGCTGGAACGCTACCGGCCACCGCCCCCGGCCGGGGGCGGATTGGGGAAACCCGGGGACGAGTCGTGACGATGGCGTGCGGATCCGGCCAACACGGCGTGCCCGGCGCGCCGCCCGCCGCCGCCCGCCACCCTCCGTCACCCCCCGGTTGTGCGGATGTCGGTGCCATTTGACAGGCTTGCCCCGGACTGACCCCGCTCAGCCGTACCACCAGCGGAGAAACAGGAGGAGGACGAGGCATGACCACCGGCGAACCGGACGGCCCGCCCGTACTGCGCCATCTTCGCGACAGCCTGCTGCCCGCCGTCGCCGCCGCCCTGTCGCTGAAGGGCGGCGAGGTACACACCCTGGCCGGCGACAAGCCCGCCCGGCGCCCGGCCCTGCACCCGCTGGTCGGCGCGTTCCTGGACGCGCTGCCGCTGGAGCACCGCGAACGCTTCACCGGCCGCTGCCCGGAGGCCGTCCTGCTCTCCCAGTACCTGACCCTCGTGGACGGCAAACGCTCCAAGCGCGCCTCCCGCAAGCCGATGAGCCTGCCCGAGGCCCGCAAGGCGCTCAAGGGCTCCCGGCTGACCACCGTACGGATCCGCGAGGAGCACGACCCGGCACACGGCACCCACGCCCCGCCCTGCCGTTCCTGCCTGCCGCTGCTGGAGCACTTCACCGTGCAGAGCGTCGCCGTCGGCCCGCCCGCCGGCTGACCACGCCCCTCGTACGCCCCCTGTCCCCGAGCCACCGGAGCCCGCCCTGAACCCGCCCAGCCCGCCGCCGCCCCCGCCGAGCACACTGGCCGGGCCCGCCCAGCGGACCCGCCCGCGCTTTCCCGCCGACGTCGCCGCCGAGCTCAAGGCGGCCGGCTGGCACCCCGGCCGCTGGCAGATCCGCCAGGCCGAGGAGTGGGCCGACACCCTGGCGGCGTACGGCGGCCCGGCCGACGTCGGACACACCGTGTTCCCGGCGGCGGTGGAGGCCTGGGCCGAGTTCGGCGGCCTCGCCTTCGACCTCGCCGGCCCGGGGCGCCAGCTCGCCCGCACGCCCTTCCTGGTGGACCCGCTCCGCGGACTCCACCAGCCGCGCACCCTGGCCGACCTCGGGCGCGCCCTGGACACCCGGCTCGCCCCGCTCGGCGAGGAGGCGTACGGCCAGGCCCTGCTGGCCGTCGACGAGGCGGGCCGGGTCTACAGCCTGGACCACACCGGCGAATGGTTCCTCGGCCACGGCATCGACCAGGCGATCACCGCCCTCGTCCTCGGCACCGCCCCCGAGCGGCTGCGCACCGCCGACGAGGACTGATCGACCGACCGGCCCCACCCGGAACCGCCTCCACCGGAGGCGCCCGGCCCGCGAGGCGCCCGGCCCGCGGCCTCACGCCAGCCGGTCGGCCCGGACGGCCAGCCGGGACGGCAGCACCGCCTCCACCCGGAACCCGCCGTCCGACTCCGGTCCCGCCGAGAAGGTGCCGCCCAGCGCGACCACCCGCTCGCGCATCCCGATCAGTCCGTTGCCCCCGCTGGGCAGTGCCGCGGCGGCCCGCTCACCGCCCGGACAGGCGTTCACCACGGTGACCCGAACACCGTTGGGGGCGTAGGCGAGCAGCACCGAGACCTGGGCGCCGCCGGCGTGCTTGTGCGCGTTGGTCAGGCCCTCCTGCACCACCCGGTAGGCGGTCTGCTCGGCCTCGCCGGTGAACTCCTGGCGGCTGCCGCTGACGGTCAGGGTGACGGCCATGCCGGCCGCCCGCGACTGGTCGACCAACCGGGGCAGCGCGACCAGCGAGTCCGGCT
The DNA here is from genome assembly GCF_042752535.1 of Kitasatospora sp. NPDC059327. Taxonomy (NCBI): domain Bacteria; kingdom Bacillati; phylum Actinomycetota; class Actinomycetes; order Kitasatosporales; family Streptomycetaceae; genus Kitasatospora; species Kitasatospora sp. NPDC059327. The sequence continues at coordinate 9,208 of NZ_JBHYYB010000015.1, forward strand.
CCGCCGCGGTGTCGTCCGACATCCGCAGCACCCCGAGGATCTCGCGCAGCTCGTTCAGCGCCTGCCGGCCGACCTCCCCCATCAGCTTGGCGCTCTGCGCCGCCTTCTCCGGGTCCTTCGCCACGATCCGCTCCAGCGCCCCGGCGTGCACCACCATCAGCGACACCCGGTGGGCCACCACGTCGTGCATCTCCCGGGCGATCCTGGTCCGCTCCTCCAGCCGGGCCCGGCGGGCGCGCTCGCGGGCCTGTTCGGCGAGCAGGTCCAGCTCGGTCTCCAGGCCGTGCGCACGGTCCTTGAGCGACTCGATCAGCCGCCGTCGCGCGCCCACGTACAGGCCGGTCACCACCGGCGGCACGGTCAGGCCGACGGCCACCAGCACCGACAGCAGCACCTGTCCCCAGAGCGGCGGCTGTTCCACCGCCAGGTCGGAGGGGGTGAGCATGGACACCAGCATCACGCCGACCGCCTCGGCGAAGGCCAGCGCCGACAGCGCCACCACCCGCCGGCGCCGGGTCGGCCACTCCCAGGTCTCGGCGAGCGTGTAGAGCGACACCGTCAGCAGCACCACGCCCAGCATCCCGGGCATCGCCACCAGGGCCACCAGCACCGGCACCGCCGGCCAGCGCCGCCGCAGGACCAGGGTGACGCCCGCCAACGCGCCGAACAGCGCGACCCCGACGATCGCGGCCGCCCCGAGGTGGATCCGGGACATTACGAAGGCGACCGCGCTGGCCGCGCACTCCAACGCCGCCAACACGGCCAGCCCGATGTCCAGGAGAGCGCTGCGCCGCCGCTCCCACCACCAGAACGACCGGTCCCGCTCGCGCTCCCCAGGCGACTTGCTCATAGCACCACAGCCTAAGCGTGAACCTTGATCCATCCCCACCCGGTTCCGTTCCGACACCCGTCGGGGCCCTCAAGTGGTCCAGACCACATGGGCGGCCTGTGATCTTGTCCGCCATCCGGCCACCTCGCGGACAGCAACCGCCCCGACACCTATGCTGGGTCGCGTCGGACAGCGCGGTCCGCACGCGTCACACCCGCCACACGTGCGGGGAACTGTGACGATGAGCCGTTGCCGAACCCCACCACCACAGGGAGCCAGCCGTGACCGCTCCGGTCCCCACTCCGGCGGACAGCCCCAGCCGTGTCGGCTCAGCCGGCGCCGACGCTGACAACACAGCCCTGCGCGCGGACATCCGCCGCCTCGGCGACCTGCTCGGCGAGACCCTGGTCCGCCAGGAGGGCCCCCAGCTGCTGGGCCTGGTCGAACAGGTCCGACTGCTCAGTCGCACCGACGGCGAGGCCACCGCCGAGCTGCTCTCCGACATCGACCTGGAGACCGCCGCCAAGCTGGTCCGCGCCTTCTCCACCTACTTCCACCTCGCCAACGTCACCGAGCAGGTGCACCGCGGCCGGGAGCTGGCCACCCGCCGCGCCCGCGAGGGCTCGCTGCTCGCCCAGACCGCGGACCAGCTCGCCGAGGCCGACCCGAAGCACCTCCAGGACACCCTGGCCCACCTGGCCGTCCGTCCGGTCTTCACGGCCCACCCGACCGAGGCCGCCCGCCGCAGCGTCCTCAACAAGCTCCGCCGGATCGGCGAACTCCTCGACCGGATCCACCGCGAGCAGATCGCCGCCGGCCTCTCGCACGCCGACCCGGCCCGCACCTCCTCCGCCAAGCGGCAGGCCGACCGCCGCCTCGCCGAGGTCATCGACCTGCTGTGGCAGACCGACGAGCTGCGGATCGCCCGCCCCGAGCCCACCGACGAGGCCCGCAACGCCGTCTACTACCTGGACGAGCTGTACCGCGAGGCCGTTCCCGAGGTCCTGGAGGAGCTGCACGAGGAGCTCGCCCGGGTCGGCCTCACGCTCCCCGACGGCGTCCGCCCGCTCACCTTCGGCACCTGGATCGGCGGCGACCGCGACGGCAACCCCAACGTCACCCCGCAGGTCACCTGGGACGTCCTCAACCTCCAGCACGAGTACGGCATCATGGACGCCCTCGCGGCCGTCGACGACCTGCGCAACTCGCTCTCCACCTCCGAGCGCCTGGCCGGCGCCTCGGCCGAGCTGCTCGCCTCGCTCAACGCCGACCTGGAGGTGCTCCCCGAGCTCAGCCCGCGCTACAAGCGGATGAACGCCGAGGAGCCCTACCGCCTCAAGGCCACCTGCGTCCGGCTCAAGCTGGAGAACACCCGCGAGCGGCTCTCCCAGGGCACCCCGCACCTCCCGGGCCGCGACTACCTCGGCACCCGCGAGCTCATCGCCGACCTCCGGCTGATCCAGGAGTCGCTGCGCTCCCACCGCGGCGGGCTGATCGCCGACGGCCGGCTCGCCCGCGCCATCCGCACCATCGAGGCCTTCGGGCTCCAGCTCGCCACGATGGACGTCCGCGAGCACGCGGAGGCCCACCACCACGCGCTCGGCCAGCTCTTCGACCGGCTCGGCGAGGAGGCCTGGCGCTACGCCGACATGCCCCGCGAGTACCGGCAGAAGCTGCTCGCCAAGGAGCTCCGCTCGCGCCGCCCGCTCGCCCCCACCCCGGCTCCGCTGGACGCCGCCGGCACCAAGACCCTCGGCGTCTTCAGCACCATCCGCGAGGGCTTCGAGCGGTTCGGCGACGAGATCGTCGAGAGCTACATCATCTCGATGTGCCAGGGCGCCGACGATGTCTTCGCCGCCACCGTGCTGGCCCGCGAGGCCGGTCTGATCGACCTGCACGCCGGTATCGCCAAGATCGGCATCGTGCCGCTGCTGGAGACCACCGACGAGCTCCAGGAGGCCGACCGGATCCTGGACGAGATGCTCTCCGACCCCTCCTACCGGCTGCTCGTCTCGCTGCGCGGCGACGTCCAGGAGGTCATGCTCGGCTACTCCGACTCCTCCAAGTTCGGCGGCATCACCACCTCCCAGTGGGAGATCCACCGCGCCCAGCGCCGGCTGCGCGACGTCGCCCACCGCTACGGGATCCGGCTGCGACTGTTCCACGGCCGCGGCGGCACCGTCGGCCGCGGCGGCGGCCCCTCGCACGAGGCCATCCTGGCCCAGCCGTGGGGCACCCTGGAGGGCGAGATCAAGGTCACCGAGCAGGGCGAGGTCATCTCCGACAAGTACCTGCTGCCCTCGCTCGCCCGGGAGAACCTCGAACTGACCATCTCGGCCACCCTCTCCGCCTCGGCGCTGCACACCGCCCCGCGGCAGGCCCCCGAGGAGCTGGCCCGCTGGGACGCCGCGATGGACCAGGTCTCCGCGGCCGCCCACACCGCCTACCGCGCCCTGGTCGAGCAGGAGGACCTGCCGAAGTACTTCTTCGCGGCCACCCCGGTCGACCAGCTCGCCTCGCTGCACCTGGGCTCCCGCCCGTCCCGCCGCCCCGACTCCGGCGCCGGTCTGGACGGCCTGCGGGCCATCCCGTGGGTGTTCGGCTGGACCCAGTCCCGCCAGATCGTCCCCGGCTGGTTCGGCGTCGGCGCCGGCCTCGCCGCCGCCCGTGACGCGGGTCTCGGCGACGTCCTGGACGAGATGTACGGCCAGTGGCACTTCTTCCGCAACTTCCTGTCCAACGTCGCCATGACGCTGGCCAAGACCGACCTGCGGATCGCCCGCCACTACGTCGAGCAGCTGGTGCCCGCCGAGCTGCACCACGTCTTCGACCAGATCACCGCCGAACACGAGCGGACCCTGCGCGAGGTGCTCCGGCTCACCGGCGAGAACGAACTGCTGGAGCACAACCCCGTGCTGAAGCAGACCTTCACCGTCCGCGACGCCTACCTCGACCCGATCTCCTACCTCCAGGTCGCGCTGCTGCGCCGCCAGCGCGAGGAGGCCGGCACCGGCCGCCCGGAGGACCCGCTGCGGGCCCGCGCCCTGCTGCTGACCGTCAACGGCATCGCCGCCGGCCTGCGCAACACCGGCTGACCGGCGCCGCCACGCCGAAGGGCCCTGCGACACCCCCGCCGAGGGGTGTCGCAGGGCCCTTCGCGTCGCCGGGTCAGCCGACCCGGACGACCTCGGCCACCAGCCGGCCGTACCGGGCGGTGATCTCCGCCCGGGCGCTGTCCGCCTGCGGGCTGTCCACCCGCACCCCGGCACCGTCCAGGCAGAGCGACACGTTGGTGATGTCGACCCCGCGCTCCTTCCAGTACCCGGCCGCGTCCGCCGTGATCCGGTTCACGAGGTCGACCGACGCCGACCGCGGACCGGCCGCGTCCCAGAACCTCAGCCGCGCCCCGGACCCCGGCAACCGCTCCGCCACCCGCTCGGTCACGGCCCGGTCGAAGTCGCCGCCCGGCACCCGCATCACGTAGAGGGTGAGCGTCGAGGAGTCGGAGCACGCCCCGAAGTACTGGTCCCGGTACTCGGTGGCGGCCAGCTCGACGACCACCCGGGAGAGCTCGAACAGCTCGACGTTCCTCGGCCACCCCGGGGACGGCCGGCCCGCGGGTGCGGAGGCCGACCCGGACGACGACGGCGAGCCCGACCAGGGCCCGGTCGACGGAGCCGAGGACGGGCCCCCCGGCCACCCCGACGAGGAACCCGACGTCGGACCGCCCGAAGACGAACCCGTCGGCCACCCGGGCGACGACCCCGACGCCGAACCACCCGGCCACCCCGACGAGGAACCCGACGTCGGACCGCCCGAAGACGAACCCGAGGCCGACCCCGAGGACTTCGGTGCCCCCGTCCAGCCCGGTGTCCGGTTCGCCGTCGGACCGGACGGGCACCCCAGGATGGGCAGTCCGGCCTGTTCCCAGGACAGCTCCGGCGCGCCCGACCCGCCGACCGCCGCCACCCGCGCGGTGCCGCCGGCCGCTCCGCCGCCGATCTGCGTCAACGCCCCCGCCCCGAGGGCCAGCACCGCCGCCCCCGCCACCACCCGTGCCACCGTCCGGTGCCGGGCCCGCCGCTGCCCGGCCCGCCGCAGGTCGGCGAGCGGCGCGCGGCCGCTCACCCCCCGTGCCCGCGCCCCGAGCCGGACGGTCAGCTCCTCCTCGAAGGCGTCCGCGCCGCCGGCCCCGAGGCCGTCCGCCGTCCTGTCCTCAGCCACCATGACCGACCATCTCCTCCACCGGTGCCAGCTCCTGCCGAAGCGTCCTCATCGCGCGGGCCAGATGGGTCTTGGCGGTCGCCACCGAACAGCCGAGCTCCTCGGCGACCTGCGCCACCGGCAGGTCGATGTAGTAGCGCAGCACCACCACCGCCCGCTGACGCGGCGGCAGTGCCCGCAGGGCCGCCTCCAGCCGGTCGTCCCGCGTCTCCACCGCCGCTGCCGGGACGTCCGGCAGAAAGGGCGTCAGCACCTCCCGACGGGTCCGCCGCCACCGCGACACATGGGTGCGGACCATCGCCTTGCGGACGTAGCCCTCGGCCGCCGCCGGGTCCCTGATCGCACCGCGCCGGGGGTAGACCCGGGCCAGGGCGTCGTGCAGCAGGTCCCGGGCGTCGTGGACGTCCCCGGTGATCAGGAACGCGCCGCGCAGCAAGGGCTGGTACCGCGCCGAGACGAACTCGTCGAACGGGTCACTTCCGGTGCCCGTCGACCGGATCGATTCGCGCTTCATGCCCCCAGGACGCACCGGCGGCGGAAAACGGATGACACGCCCCGGAAAACCCGCGGGGACCGGCGCCCGGTGTCCCGGACCCGGCCCCCGCGGACCTCGTCACTCTCCCGGATCGCCCGCGCGCCGGCGCTTCACCCAGAGGGCCGCGCCGCCCGCCGCCACGACCAGGCCGCCGCCGACGGCCAGCAGGCCCGCGTCACCGCCGACCGAACCGCCGAGCACCGGGCCGAACTGCGCCGAGGCGGGATCCTGGGACACCACACCGGGATCGGGCTCCGCCACCGAGTCCGCGTGCGCCACGCCACCGCCGGAGAGCAGCACTCCGGCCGCCCCCAGCGCGCCGGCCGTACCGACCCTCCGGCCGAGCTTCCTCAGCCGTGCCACCCGGACCGGCCGCAGGTGCCGGATCGGCCGCAAACTCCGCATCGAGAACTCCCCAGGACCCGTTCGCGTACGGGCCTGACGTTATCCGATCCCGCACAGGTTTCTCACACCCATTCAGGTTTGGACGCCAAGCGTTGTACGACTGTTGCGCAGTCGGCCACGTCGGGTACCACCCGCCACCACGCGATCCCGCCAACGCGCCCGGCGGGAGGGCGGGGCGCGGCGAGCGGGAGCCGGGCCCCTTGCGCGACAGCGCCCCTGACGGCGGGTCAGTACCCGCCGGGACCGGGCGGCCCGGAGCGGGGCGCCCCTCGCCCCACCGGCGGCCGGGCCGGGCCGCGGTCAGGAGTGGTAGACGCCCTGGGCCCGCTCCAAGCCGTCGGAGAGCAGCGCCTCCACGGCGTCCGCCGACCGGTCGACGAACCACTCCAGCTCCTTGCGCTCGGTGGCGGAGAAGTCCTTCAGGACGAAGTCCGCGACCTCCATCCGGCCCGGGGGGCGGCCGATCCCGCAGCGCACCCGGTAGTAGTCCGGGCCCAGCGACTTGGTGATCGACTTCAGCCCGTTGTGGCCGTTGTCGCCGCCGCCGAGCTTCAGCCGCAGCGCCGCGTAGTCGATGTCCAGCTCGTCGTGGACGGCCACCAGGGCCGAGGCCGGCGCCTTGTAGAAGTCCCGCAGGGCGGTCACCGGGCCGCCCGAGAGGTTCATGAAGGACATCGGCTTGGCCAGCACCACCCGGCGGCCCGACAGCCGCCCCTCGGCCACCTGCGCCCGGCTCTTGTGGGCCTTGAACCTGGCGCCCATCCGCTCCGCCAGCAGATCGGCCACCATGAAGCCGATGTTGTGCCGGTTCCGGGCGTACTGCTCCCCCGGATTGCCCAGCCCGACCACCAGCCAGGGGCCCTCGTACGCGTCCTCGCTCATCGCATCGCTCCTCGTGCTCTCGCTCGTCGACATCATCCCGGACACACCGCTGCCCCGGCCGCTCCAGTACGGAGCGGCCGGGGCAGCGGTCAGGCAGTGCGGGAGGCTCAGGCCTCGGCGCCGGCCTCGGCCTCGGCGGCCTCGGCGTCCGCGTCGGCCTGCGAGGCCTGGGCGCCGATGACCTGCAGCACGACGGCGTCGGCCTCGACGGCCAGCGAGGTGCCCTTGGGCAGCTGGATGTCACCGGCGGTGATGGAGGCACCGGCCTCCAGGCCCTCGACCGAGACGGTCACGGACTCGGGCAGGTGGGTGGCCTCGGCCTCGACCGGCAGCGCGTTGAGGACGTGCTCCAGCAGGTTGCCGCCGGGGGCCAGCTCGCCCTCGGTGACGACCGGGATCTCGACGGTGACCTTCTCGCCGCGCTTCACGAGCAGCAGGTCGACGTGCTCGATGGTGCGCTTGATGGCCTGGCGCTGGATGGCCTTCGGCAGGACGTACTCGTCCTTGCCCTCGATCGGAACGACCAGCAGGGCGTTCGGGGTCTTCAGGGCCATCATCAGGTCGTGGCCGGGCAGGTTCAGGTGAACCGGGGCGTGGCCGTGGCCGTAGACGACACCGGGGACCAGGCCGGCACGGCGGGCCCGGCGGGCAGCGCCCTTACCGAACTCGGAACGGGTCTCAGCGGCGATGCGGATCTCGGACACGACTGCACTCCTCGTGAAAACTGGCGCGGGGGTGCAGGCAACGCGAAAAACCGCCGGGACCACACCCACAGTACGTTCGGGGGTCACTCGGCGGCGCACGACCTCTGCCGACAACCGGGATAACCGGCTCCAGCAGCGCGTCGATCACGGAGCGGGCACCCGACGAGCAGGCACACGGCATCCCTCGCCGAGCATTTTCACGAGTCTAACCGCACCGGTGGCTTCCCGTGAAATCGGCGGCGGCCCCGGCCCCCTGAGGGACCGGGGCCGCCTGCGCGGGGCTTCGTCAGTGCACGCCCTCGAACAGGCTGGTGACCGAGCCGTCCTCGAACACCTCGCGGATCGCGGCGGCGATCGACGGGGCGATCGACAGCGTGGTGATCTTGTCCAGCTGGAGCTCGGCCGGGGTCGGCAGCGTGTTGGTGAAGACGAACTCGCTGACCCGCGAGTTCTTCAGCCGGTCCGCGGCCGGACCGGAGAGCACGCCGTGCGTGGCGGCCACGATCACGTCCGCGGCGCCGTTCTCGAACAGCGCGTCGGCCGCGGCGCAGATGGTGCCGGCGGTGTCGATCATGTCGTCGACCAGGACACAGACCCGGTCCTTGACGTCACCGACCACCTCGGCGGACAGGATGGTGTTGGCCTGCGTCATGTCGCGACGCTTGTGGATGATCGCCAGCGGCGCGCCCAGACGGTCCGACCACTGGTCGGCGACCTTCACCCGGCCGGCGTCCGGCGAGACGATGGTCAGCCGGTCGCGGTCGACCTTCTCGCCCAGGTAGTCCGCCAGCAGCGGCAGCGCGAACAGGTGGTCCACCGGGCCGTCGAAGAAGCCCTGGATCTGCGCGGTGTGCAGGTCCACGGCCATCAGGCGGTCGGCACCGGCCTGGCGCAGCAGGTCGGCGACCAGCCGGGCCGAGATGGGCTCGCGACCCAGGTGCTTCTTGTCCTGGCGGGCGTAGCCGTAGAACGGCAGGATCGCGGTGATGCTCCGGGCCGAGGCCCGCTTGAGAGCATCGATCATGATCAGCTGTTCCATGATCCACTGGTTGATGGGAGCCGTGTGGCTCTGCATCACGAAGCAGTCCGCACCGCGCGCCGACTCCAGGAAGCGGACGTAGATCTCACCGTTGGCGAAGTCCAGGGCCTTGGTCGGAACCAGCTCGGTCCCGAGCGACTCGGCCACCTCCCTCGCCAGCTCAGGGTGGGCACGGCCGGAGAAGAGCTTCAGTTTCTTCTCACCCGACGTCGTGATCCCGCTCACTGCACCGTCTCCTCGCGTTGCTGACGCTGAACCCGTCCGCACCGCAGGCAGGCGCGAGCCCGCTGGCGATAGGGGTCGGGGGAATGTCGGTACGCCTGGACACGGGCGGTAAGCCCAGTGGCGCACGTATGTCCCCAAGGTTACGCGCCCGCGCAGAAACCGTCCGCCCCGGGACCGCCCCTCGGACTCCCGCCCGCCCCGTCAGGCCTCCCCGGCCTCCTCCGACGCAGCGGCCGCGGCCTGCGCCGATGTGGTCCCGGGGCGCTTGCGCTCCACCCAGCCGGCGATGTTGCGCTGCTGCGCCCGGCTCACGCCCAGTGCGCCGGCGGGGACGTCGCCGGTGATCACCGAGCCCGCCGCGGTGTAAGCGCCGTCACCGACCGTCACCGGAGCGATGAACATGTTGTCCGACCCGGTCCGGCAGTGCGCGCCGATCACCGTGCGGTGCTTGTTCACGCCGTCGTAGTTCACCGTGACGGAGGCCGCGCCGATGTTGGTGCCCTCGCCGATCGTGGCGTCCCCGATGTAGGAGAGGTGCGGCACCTTGGCGCCCTCGCCCAGCACCGAGTTCTTCACCTCGACGTAGGTGCCGACCTTCGCCTTGCGGGCCAGCTTCGCGCCCGGCCGCAGATAGGCGTACGGGCCGGCGGTGGCGAAGTCGCCCACCTCGGCGCCGTCCGCCGTGGTGTTGCTCACACGGGCGCCGGCGCCGATCCGGGTGTCCTTGATCGTCGAGTTCGGGCCCACCTCGCAGCCCTCGCCCAGGTGGGTGGCGCCCTGCAGCTGGGTGCCCGGCAGGACCACCGCGTCCGGCTCGTAGGACACCTGCACGTCGAACCAGGTCGTCGCCGGGTCCACCACGGTGACGCCCTCGCGCATCGCCCGGTCCAGCAGGCGGTCGTTCAGCAGGCGGCGGGCCTGGGCCAGCTGCACCCGGTCGTTGATGCCCAGGATGTCGCGGTAGTCCGCGGCCACCACGGCGCCGACCCGGTGGCCGGCCTTCCGCAGGATCTCCAGGGTGTCGGTGAGGTACTCCTCGCCCTGCACGTTGTCGGTGGTGACCCGGGACAGCGCCTCGGCCAGCAGCTTGGCGTCGAAGGCGAAGACCCCGGAGTTGATCTCGTCGATCGCCCGCTGGGCGTCCGAGGCGTCCTTCTCCTCCACGATCGCCGCGACCGCGCCGTCCGCCTCGTCCCGCAGGATCCGCCCGTAACCGAACGGCTCGGGGACGACCGCCGTCAACACCGTGACGCCGTTGCCCTGCTCGGCGTGCGCCCCGGCGAGGGCCGCCAGCGTCGCACCGGTCAGCAGCGGGGCATCCCCGGTGGTCACGATCACCGTGCCGTCCAGCTCCACCCCGTCGGCCGCCAGGGCCTCCAGCGCGGTACGGACGGCGTGCCCGGTGCCCTTCTGCTCCTCCTGCACCACGGCGCGCGCCGCCGGGTAGTGCGCCCCCAGGTGCTCCTGCACCTTCTCCCGCAGGTGCCCGATCACCACGACCAGCTGCCGCGGAGTCAACTCCTGTGCCGCCGCCACCGCGTGGCCCACCAGCGACCGGCCGCAGACCTCGTGCAGCACCTTGGGCAGGCTGTTCGACTTCATCCTGGTCCCGCCACCGGCGGCGAGCACGACAACGGCGGCAGGCGAATTGGCACTCACGGGGGGAGGCTCCTCAGTCGGTTCACAGAGAGGGCAGTGCAGCCCGGCCGGGACCCAGGCCGGTCGCCTTCGCACAGTCCGCCGAGCAGCCCCGACAATACCGGGGGGCGGGTGATACACCCGAAACAGAGGCGCCAACTGGCTCCGCCGCTAGGATTCGAACCCAGACAAAGGCCTCCAAAGGGCCCTGTGCTGCCATTACACCACGGCGGATCGATCATCAACTCGCAGCGCCCGGGGCGCTTCGACACAGCCTAAGGGTTACGGCCGTGTACCTCCACCACCCGGCGCGACGGACCCGGACCGCGCGGATTCCGGGTGTTGTCCATCCAGTCGGGTGAAATACGCCGATCCGCCCGCGGTCACGTATTCCCCTGACGGCCGAACGCAACCTACGATGCCGTAGGTTACGCATACGTAACCTCCACCCCCGCCCTCAAGGGACACCCATGACCATCCAGGCCGGCGAGGCGCGCGCCGATACCGCGCTCTCCATCGATCCCGCCCCCACCATGCTCTCCGCGACCCGCGGCGGGGAGAGCCAGGGGCTCGCCGAGCGGGTCGCGCTCGGGCTGTTCATCGCCGTGCCGTTCGCCGCCCTGCTGGCGGCCGTGCCGGTGGCCTGGGGCTGGGGCCTGGGGTGGACCGATCTCGCGATCGCCACCGTCATGTACTTCCTCACCTGCCACGGCATCACGATCGGCTACCACCGCTACTTCACCCACGGCTCCTTCAAGGCCAACCGGGCGCTGCGGATCACCCTCGCCGTGGCCGGGTCGCTGGCCATCGAGGGGCCGCTGGTCCGTTGGGTGGCCGACCACCGCAAGCACCACCGCTACAGCGACAAGGACGGCGACCCGCACTCGCCGTGGCGCTACGGCGAGACCGTCCCGGCCCTGCTCAAGGGTCTCTGGTGGGCGCACATGGGCTGGCTCTTCGACGAGGAGCAGACCCCGCAGCTGAAGTACGCGCCGGATCTCGTCGACGACCCGGCCATAAGGCGGATCTCCCGGCTGTTCTGGCTCTGGACCGCGCTGTCGATGCTGATCCCGCCGCTGGTCGGCGGGCTGGTCACGCTGTCCTGGCAGGGCGCGCTCTCCGCGTTCTTCTGGGGCTCACTGGTCCGGGTCGCCCTGCTGCACCACGTCACCTGGTCGATCAACTCGATCTGCCACGCGATCGGCAGCCGCCCGTTCCGCTCCCGCGACCGCTCCGGGAACGTCTGGTGGCTGGCGGTCCTCTCCTGCGGTGAGTCCTGGCACAACCTGCACCACGCGGACCCGACCTCGGCCCGGCACGGCGTGCTGCGCGGACAGGTCGACTCCTCGGCCCGGCTGATCCGCTGGTTCGAGCTGGCCGGCTGGGCCCGGGACGTCCGCTGGCCGGACGCGCAGCGGATCGCCGCCCGCCGCGCCGCATGAGGCCGCGCCTGCAGCATGATGTAGGGGTGAACGGGAGCAGCGCAGACAGCACAGGCGGCCACGAGAGCACGCGGACGGACGCCGCGCCCGATGCGGCGCAGGCCCGTCCGCGTGCCGCTGCCCCGGCGGGCGCGGCCGCGCCGGCCGGCCGCCGCCGCAGCGGCCGGGTGCGGATGACCGGCAAGCAGCGGCGGGAGCAGCTGCTGGAGATCGGCCGGTCGGTGTTCGCGGAGCGCGGCTACGACGGCACCTCGGTGGAGGAGATCGCCGAGCGGGCCGGGGTGTCCAAGCCGGTGGTGTACGAGCACTTCGGCGGCAAGGAGGGGCTCTACGCGGTGGTGGTGGACCGCGAGATGCAGTTGCTGCTGGACATGGTGACCGGGGCCCTGACCGGCGGGCACTCGCGGGAGCTGCTGGAACAGGCGGCGTTCGCGCTGATGGACTACATCGACACCTCGACGGACGGTTTCAAGATCCTGGTCCGGGACTCCCCGGTGGCCCAGTCGACCGGCACCTTCGCCTCGCTGATCAGCGACATCGCGACGCAGGTGGAGGACATCCTGGGCCTGGAGTTCAAGGCGCGGGGCTTCGACGCGCGCCTCGCCCCGATGTACTCGCAGATGCTGGTGGGAATGGTGGCGCTGACCGGCCAGTGGTGGCTGGAGGTGCGCAAGCCGCAGAAGGCCGAGGTCGCCGCCCATCTGGTGAACCTGGCCTGGCACGGACTGGAGGGGATGGAGCGCCACCCCAAGCTGGTCGGGGACCGCAAGGCCTAGCCCGGCCCCGTCGTCGGCCACCGCTTCACGGCCACGGCGAAGATCCGCCGGAACGGGAAGACGGTGCCGTACGGCCCGGCGGGATAGGCCTCGCGGAGCAGCGCGCCGTACTCGGCGAGAAGGGCCGCGCGCTCGACGGGGTCGGCGAGCCGGGTGAGCACCGGCCGCAGCGCGGTGCCCTTGACCCACTCCAGGACGGGGTCCGGCCCGGGGAGCAGGGTGCTGTAGGTGGTCTCCCAGACATCGGCGGAGCAGCCGGCCCCCGCGAGGGCCGCCAGGTACGCGCCGGGCTCGTGGACACCGGCCCGGGCGGCACCTTCACCCAGCGCGGCACGCCAGCGGGGGGCGCGGCGGAGTCCGGCGAGCAAGGTGTGACTGGGCGCGTCGAAGTTGCCGGGCACCTGGAAGGCGAGCACGCCGCCGGGCCGCAGCGCGGCGGCCCAGCGGGACAGCAGGCCGAGGTGGCCGCCCTCCCCCCGCGGCCCGCCGGCCTCCGGGCCGGCGCCCCGCTCCGGCGCGAAGCCGATCCACTGCAGCGCCGCGTTGGAGACGATCAGGTCCGGCGCGGCGGGGGCCGGGTCGTAGGCGCGCGCGTCGGCGAGCAGGTAGTCGGCGGTGGGCTCGCCCTCGGCGCGGGCGGTGGCGAGCATCTCGGCGGAGTTGTCGACGCCGGTGATCCGGGCCGCCGGCCAGCGCTCGCGCAGGACGGCGGTGGAGTTGCCGGGGCCGCAGCCGATGTCCAGGATCGTGGCGGCCGGCTCGTGCGCGAGGGCGGGGACGCGGGCGAGCAGGTCGCGCAGCGGGCGGGTCCGTTCGTCGCCGAAGCGCAGGTACTGCTCCGGGTCCCAGACGGGGGTGCTCATGGTCGACCTCACAAGTATCTCGACATCAAGATATCCAGCCGCAGCTTCCACGTTACATTTCTCGACATCAAGAGACTTCACATCGACACATCCCCCGATACACTGATCGTCATGGAGGACGAGGTCGACCGCCTGGTCGCAGCATGGCGCCGAGAGCGCCCCGACCTCGACGTGGAACCACTTGAGGTGCTCAGCCGGGTCAGCCGACTCGCCCGGCACCTCGACCGCGCCCGCCGGACGGCCTTCGCCGAGCACGGCCTGGAGCCCTGGGAGTTCGACGTCCTGACCGCGCTGCGGCGCGCCGGCTCCCCCTACCAACTCTCCCCGGGCCAGCTGCTCACCCAGACCCTGGTCACCTCCGGCACCATGACCAACCGGATCGACCGGCTCACCGGCAAGGGCCTGGTGAAGCGCCTGCCCGACCCGGACGACCGGCGCGGCGTACTCGTCCGGCTCACCGAGGACGGACGCGACCGGGCCGACCAGGCACTCGCCGGGCTGCTCGCCCACGAACGCGAGCTGCTGGCCCAGCTCACCGGCGCCCAGCAGGGCGAACTCGCCGGGCTGCTGCGGCAGCTGGTCGCCCCCTTCGACAACATCCCGGGCTGACCCGCAGCCCGTCGGCCGTCAGAAACCGTCCGGGTACGGGGTGCTGAGCGCGGGTACCGGCGCCGGCGCGAGTTCGGGGGTGCGGTAGCCGGGCAGCAGCTCGGCCAGCCGCCGGCGCACCTCCTCGTCGCTGTTGCCCGCCGCCGCCTCGTACAGACCGGTCAGGCCGCCCGCCAGGTCCTCCGGGCCGGCGCCGCGCTCGGCCACCGTGGCGTAGATCCGGGCGTGCGCGGTGGGCAGCCGCTCCTCGCCCTCCGAGAACAGCGCCTCGTTCAGCTTCTCCCCCGCCCGCAGGCCGGTGTAGCGGATCTCCACCTCGTCCCGGCCCAGCTGCACCTGCTCGGCGAAGTTGTGCACCAGGTCGACGATCCGCACCGGCTCACCCATGTCGAGCACGAACACCTCCCCGCCCCGGGCCATCCGGCCGGACTCCAGCACCAGCCCGACGGCCTCCTCGATGGTCATGAAGAACCGCGTCACATCGGGGTGGGTGACGGTCACCGGACCGCCGCTGCGCAACTGTTCGGCCAGCACCGACAGCAACGAGCCGCGCGAACCCAGCACATTGCCGAAGCGGACCGCGGAGAACACCCCGGCGCCCAGGTTGCGCGCGTCCCGGGCGTTCGCCTGCACGATCAGCTCGGCCAGCCGCTTGCTGGCGCCGAGCACCGAGGTCGGGTCGGCCGCCTTGTCGGTGGAGATCAGGACGAACCGCTCGACGCCGGTGGCCAGCGCCGCCTCCACCAGGTGGTCGGTGCCCAGCACATTGGACTTGACCGCCTCGCTGGGGTGCCGCTCCAGCAGCGGCAGGTGCTTGTGCGCGGCGGCGTGGAAGACCACCTCGGGCTCCAGGTCGCGGAAGATCTGCTGGATCCGCGGCCGGTCCCGGATGTCCGCGATCACCAGTGACTCGTCGGTGAGCAGCGCCTCGCCCCAGATCTCCAGCTGGAGGCGGTGCAGATTCGACTCGTCGTGGTCCAGCATGTAGAGCGCGCTCGGATTGAACGCGTGGACCTGGCGGCAGAGTTCACTGCCGATCGAGCCGCCGGCCCCGGTCACCAGCACCCGCCGGCCCTCGATCACGTCCCGGACGTCGGCGGAGACCACGTGCACCTCGTGCCGCCCGATCAGCCGGTTGACGTCCAGGCTGCGCATGTCCGACCCGACCACCTCGCGGCGCAGTGCGGCGAGGAAGGACGGCAGGTAGCGGACGGCGGCGCCGGCCGCCGCAGCGGCGGTGGCCAGGGCCCGGACCCGCTGCGGGGCCAGACCGGGGATGGCGAGCGCGACGACCTGGGCGCGGTGGCGCACGGCCAGTCCGGTCAGCTCGGCCAGCGTGCCGAGGACGGGCACCTCGCCCACGGACCGGCCGGCCTTGGCCGGGTCGTCGTCGAGCAGGCCGATCGGGTCGAGGCCGAACTCCGGGGTCCGGCCGAGGTCGCGGACCAGGGCCGTCCCGGCCGCGCCGGCTCCGACGATCAGGGTGCGCAGGCCCGTCGGCGGGGTCGCCGCGAGGGTGCTCGCGGCCGCCGAGGGGGCGCCGGCGCCCCCGTTCGCGCCGGGCTGGGCCGTGTGCGGGCGTGCGGAAGTGCTGTGCGGCGACATCTGTCCTCCGGATTTCCCTGACCTGACGAACCTGAGCCGGTACCTGGGTATGACGGGCGGATCAGCCGGCGCCGGGAGCTGTGGTCGAGGCGACGGACGGCGGGACTGTGGGGGCGGCCGGCTCGGAGGGGCTGACGCCCGCCCGCCGCGCGACCGCGACGGCGGCCAGGGTGGAGTGCACCCCGAGCTTGCCGAGGACGTTCTGCATATGGGTGCGCACGGTGTGCGGGGAGAGGTAGAGCCGCTCGGCGACGGCCTGCCGGCCGAGGCCGGCGACCATACAGCGCAGGATCTGCTTCTCCCGGGGGGTGAGCGTCTCGACGAGGCGTTCGCTCTCGGTGCGGTCCCGCCGGGCGGTGGTGAGCTCCCGGATGACGCCGGTGAGCAGAGCGGGCGGCAGATGCGTCTCGTCCCGCAGCACGCCCCGGACCACGGCCAGCAGACGGGCCAGCGAACTCTCCTTGGCCACCCAACCGGTGGCGCCGGCGTGCAGGGCGCGGGCGGCGCGGAGCGGGTCGTCGGCGGTGGCCAGGACGATCGCCCGCAGCGCGGGGTGGTGGCGACGGACCCGGGCGAGGAGGGTGATCCCGTCGGGCACCGGGCCGGCCGCGTGGTACCGGTCGGCCGGGTACGGCCCGGGCGGGTACCCGGCGGTCGAGCAGGCCGGGGGCGGGGAACTTCGGGCCGGCGTACCGGCGGAGGGTAAGCCGGGCACGGCGGCCGGGCGGCGTGGCCCGGGCAGGGTGACCGGCGGGCGGCGCCGGACGGCGTCGGGCGGGTCGGCCCCGGGCTGGCGCGGTGTGCGGGTGCCGTCGGGCTCGACACCGAGATCGGCGTCGATCAGGACGACGTCGAAGGCCCGGCCCTCGGTGGCGGCGCGCTCCAGCGCGCGTTCGGCGGCGGCCGCACTGCCGGCCGCGCCGACCTCCACATCGGGCTCGGCGGCGAGCGCCGCGGCCAGCGCCTCGGCGAAGATCCGGTGGTCGTCGACCACCAGGACGCGGATCCGCCCCATCGTCACTCCCCCTGTTCGGCCGAGCCTGCGACCGGGGCGCCGACCCGTTCCACCGCCGTGGCACGGGTACTGCTCCGCCGCCCACCCCCCGGCTCCCGGGAGGACCAATGGCACCGACCCCCACCGGTACCGGAATCAGCGTACGGGGTGGGGGGCGGCTCGGTGGGGGTTTGGTGAAGTTTCGTCAGGAGGTGCGAAGTTGGCGTGACTTGAGACCCTCGACGGCACCTCCCGGCGCACGACGGGAGAGCGCCAGCGCGGGCAGCACGGCCAGCGCCAGCAGCGCGACGGCCCACCCGTACGTCCCCCGGAAGACCTCCGCCAGGCCGGGGGCGAGCGCGGCCCGCGCCGCCGGGTCCAGGGCGTGCACCGCGGCCAGGCCACCCCCGGCCGCGCCGGGCAGCCGCTCGGCCAGCCCCGCGGACAGCAGGACCGACATCAGCGCGGTGCCGACCGAGCCGGCGACCTGCTGGACGATGGTGACCAGGGTGGTGGCGGCCGGGACCTCGACCGGGGCGACGCCGCGGGTGGCGGCCGCCATGGCGGGCATCAGCGTCATGCCGACGCCGGTCCCCATCACCACCAGGGCGGCGATCAGGTGCCAGTACGGGGTGGTCGCGCCGAGCTGGACGGTGAAGCCGAGGAACCCCGCGGCGGCCACCGCGACGCCGGTGAGGACGATCCGGCCCGGGGCGAAGCGGTCGGCCAGCCGCCCGGAGAACTGCATCGTGATACCGGTGGCCAGGGCCTGCGGGATGCCGAGCAGGCCCACGTCGGTCGCGCTCTGGCCGCGCACCAGCTGGTAGTAGAGCGGGAGCAGCAGCATCGAGCCGAAGTAGCCGCAGCCGAACAGCGCGATGGTGGCGGCGGGGCCGGCGAACACCCGGCGGCCCAGCAGGCGCAGGTCGAGCAGCGGGTCACGGGCGGTCAGCGCCCGGACGACGAACCCGGCGACCAGAACCGCCCCGCCCAGGAGGGACACCGGACCGGCGGCGCCGGGCCCCCCGTGCTCGGCGCCCAGTCCGTCGATCAGCGCCGCCAGCCCCGGGGAGAGCATCAGCAGACCGGGCAGGTCCAGCCGACGGGCGGCGGCCGCGCCGGCGGCGTCGCGGGGCAGCAGCCGGGCGGCCAGCACCAGCGCGAGCGCGCCGATCGGCAGGTTGACCAGGAAGACCCAGCGCCAGGAGGCCTCGTCCACCAGCCAGCCGCCCAGCACCGGCCCGGCGAGCGGCCCGATCAGCACCGGGATGCCGAGCACGCTCATGGTCCGCCCGGTGCGCGCCGGGTCGGAGGCCCGGACCAGGACGGTCATCCCGACCGGCATCACCATGCCGCCGCCCAGCCCCTGGAGCACCCGGAAGGCGATCAGCGACGGGGCGTCCCAGGCCGCGCCGGCCAGCAGCGAGCCGAGCACGAACAGGGCGAGCGCGGTCAGGTAGAGGCGCCGGGTGCCGAAGCGCCCGATCGCCCAGGCCGTGACCGGCGTGACGGTGGCGAGCGCCAGGGTGTAGCCGGTGGTCACCCACTGGATGGTGGCCAGTGGGGCGTGGAAGTCCTCGGCGAGGTGGTTGAGGGCGACGTTGACGATCGTGGTGTCGAGGACGGTCATCAGCGAACCGAGGACCACGACGGCGGCGATCGCCGCGGTACGCGGGCCGGGGGCGGCGGCCGCCCCGGTGAGGGCGGGCTTGGCGGTGGTGGTGCTCATCGGTCCCCCCTGGGCGACGGGCGTCAGGGCATCAGGGCGTCGGGCGTCGCTGCCGGACGCCCGATCGCGGATGTCGGATGTCGGATGCCGGATACCGGGTGCCGGGTGCCGGGTGCCGGGTGCCGGGTGCCGGGTGCCGGGTGCCGGGTGCCGGGTCAGGCGCCGTACGGGCGGACGGCGCGGGCGTCCCGCAGCGCGTGGGCCCACCAGGCGAGCTGGTCGAGCATGCCCTTGGCGGCGCCGTTCGGGACGGTCGGGTCGACCGGCTCGCCGTCCTCCCCGAAGGCGGCCCAGACACCGTGGAAGCTGACGGAGTCCCGGACGGTGACGGTGTGCAGCTCGGCGAAGATCAGCCGGAGCTGCTCGACCGCGCGCAGCCCGCCGCCCAGGCCGCCGTAGGAGACGAAGCCGACCGGCTTGGCCTGCCACTCGGCGCGGTGCCAGTCGATGGCGTTCTTCAGCACGGCGGGGAAGCTGTGGTTGTACTCGGGCGTGATCACCACGAAGGCGTCGGCGGCCGCCAGCCGCGGCGAGAGGGCGGCGAGGCAGGCGGCCTGCTCGGCATCGGGCTCCTCGCCCAGGTGCGGCAGCGGGTGCTCGGCCAGGTCGACGACGTCGAGGTCGAGGTCGTCCCGCTGCCCGGCGGTGCGCAGGAACCACTCGGCGACGGTGGGCGCGACCCGGCCCTGGCGGGTGCTGCCGATGATGACGGCGACGCGGAAGGGAGTCTGGGACATGGCGGTCTCCTGGGGTTGCGCTCGGCGGTCACCGCCCGATCGGACGGCACATCAGGTAAAGTACAACGTGCATGGCAATGAGTACAACGCTTACTGCAAACTTCTTGGGAGACCCACGATGACCAGTGAGAACGAAGCCCCGACCGCACCCCGCCGGGGGCTGGCCGAGAAGCGGCAGGCCATCACCCGGGCCGCTCGGACGGTGTTCGGCCGGGACGGCTACTCCCGGGCCAGCATCGACGCCATCGCGGCGGAGGCCGGGGTGTCCACCCGCACCATCTACAACCACTTCACCGGCAAGGAGCTGCTCTTCCGGACCGTCGTCCAGGAGAGCGCCGGCCAGGTCAGGGACGCCCAGCTGGACGTCATCGACCGCGAGCTGGCCAAGGTCACCGACCTGGAGGCGGACCTCGTCGCCCTGAGCCTGGCCTGGGTGGCGACGCTCACCACCTTCGCCGACCACTTCGCCCTGGTCCGGCAGATCAACGCCGAGGCGGCACACCTCCCCAAGGACCTGCTGGACGCCTGGCAGGCCACCGGGCCGCGCCCCGCCATGGCCGAACTCGCCAACCGGTTCGGCAGGTTGGCCGACCGGGGCCTGCTGGACGCGCCCGATCCGGCGCGCGCCGCCCAGCACTTCGTCCTGCTCATCGGGAGCGAGGTCACCCAACGCTCGTACTGGGGGGCGCATCCGCTCGCCCCGTCGGAGACCGAGGAGATCATCACCGCCGGTGTCCACGTCTTCCTGCGCGCGTACGCCGCCCGCCCGACGCCCTAGCCGGACCGCGCGGCCCGACGGGCCCCGGTGCGCGGCGGACGGCGGCAGGCGGAGGCGGGCGGAGGCCGGGAACGCCGAAGCGCCGCCCCCGCGGCGGGAGCGGCGCTTCGGCCCCACGGGTACCGGCCCGTCCGGCCGGTACCCGCGAGCCCTGCCTACAGGCCGTTCTTCTCCAGGGTGAACTTCCAGGCGTCGGCGACGATGTCGTCCAGGTTCGGACGGCCCGGGGTCCAGCCCAGGGCCTGGTGGGCGCGCTCGGCGGAGGCCACCAGCACGGCCGGGTCACCCGCGCGACGGCCCGAGGTCACCACCGGGATCTCCCGGCCGGTGACGCGCTTGACCGACTCGATGACCTCGCGCACCGAGAAGCCGCTGCCGTTGCCCAGGTTGCAGATCAGGTGCTCGCCCGACGTGGCCGCGTCCAGGGCCAGCAGGTGCGCCTCGGCCAGGTCCGCGACGTGGATGTAGTCGCGGACACAGGTGCCGTCCGGGGTCGGGTAGTCGTCACCGTACACCGCGATGTGCTCGCGCTGTCCGAGGGCGGCCTGGAAGACCAGCGGGATCAGGTGCGACTCGGGGTCGTGCCGCTCGCCGTAGGCGCCGTACGCGCCGGCCACGTTGAAGTAGCGCAGCGAGACGGCGGCCAGGCCGTGGGCGACGGCCTCGCTGGTGATCAGGTGGTCGACGGCCAGCTTGGTGGCGCCGTAGGTGTTGGTCGGCGCGGTGCGGGCGGTCTCGGAGATCGGCACCGACTCCGGCTCGCCGTAGGTGGCGGCGGTGGAGGAGAACACCAGCTTGCGCACGCCCGCCGCGCGCATCGCGCTGATCAGCTCCAGCGAGCCGGCCACGTTGTTGCGCCAGTACTTCTCCGGGTCCACGACCGACTCGCCGACCTGCGAGGAGGCGGCGAAGTGCAGCACCCCGTCGAAGGAGGCGTCGAGCACCGTGCCGGCCTCCTGGATCCGCCCCTGGACGAACTCGGCACCGGCCGGGACACCCTCGCGGAAGCCGGTGGAGAGGTCGTCCAGGACGGTCACCTGGTGTCCCGCCTCCAGCAGGTGGGCGGCGACCACGCTGCCGACATAGCCGGCGCCACCCGTGACCAGGTACTTACTCATGATGAGACCTCCAGCGGGCGATGGTCCGCCGCGTGGGCGGCCATCGGTGACGTACATACGACTGGGGCCCATTGTCCCTGGCCGCCGGAGTGCCCCGGACCGTCGACCGGGGTCGCCCGCTCAGTCCCGCGCCATCCGCTCCAGCAGCCCCGTCCGGGCGGCCACCGCCGCCGCCTCCAGCCGGGTGCGCGCGCCGAGCTTCATGAGCACCCGCTGGACATGGGTGCGGGCAGTGCTCGCCGCGATCCGCATCCCGGCCGCGATCGCCGCGGTGTCCTCCCCGTCCGCGATCCGGGCCAGCACCTGGACCTCACGACGGGTCAGCAGCCGCAGCAGCCGCAGCGCTTCGTCGTCCGGCTCCACCGCCGGCCGCAGCAACTGGTCGAAGGCACCGCGGAGCACGTCCACCGTGACCGCCGCCTCGCCGGCCCGGGCCCGTCCGATGGCCCGCTCGACCACCTCGATCCGCTCGTCGCTGGGCACGTACCCCGCCGCACCGGCCGCGAACGCGCCTGCCACACCCCGCAGTTCACCCACCGGCCCGAGCACGATGACGGCCACCTCGGGCCGCTCCCGACGGATCCGGCGCAGCCCGTCGAATGCGCCGGGCTCGGCCGGTGCGGCCACCCCGAGCAGACACACCTCCGGTCTGCGCCCGGCCACCAGATCGGCGGCGGACGCGGCCGGCGAGCCGACCGCCAGCACCCGGTGACCGCGCAGTTGGAGCGCGGTGGCCAGCGCCTCCGCCAGCAGCCGATGGTCGTCGACCACCACGAGTCGAACGCCCATGACACCCTCCCGGTCGGGGTCCGGCCCCGCGCCCGCACCCGGTGGGGCGGGCGGCCGATGACGCACCATCACAGCGCATTCCGTACCCGACCCGCTAGCCCGCCTCAGGCTCGGCGGGTGCGGCCGGAAACGAGAAAGACCCTCGCCGTTGGGCGAGGGTCTTTCTGTTGGAGCCCCCATGCGGAATCGAACCGCAGACCTTCTCCTTACCATGGAGACGCTCTACCGACTGAGCTATAGGGGCGAACCGGTCGAACAAGGAAGACATTACACGGCGGACGGCCCGGAAGGGAAATCGGCTCCACCCACCCGACCGAGGGCACCCGCACCCCGTGTCGGCGGCCGGCCACGGCGGCGTCCGACGACGCGTCGCACGCGGCACGAGCGGTCAGCCGTCGGCGTGCGCCCGGTCGAACTCCTCGCGCGCGGCCAGCATCTGCGCGGTCCGCTCCTCCGTCCAGCGGCCGACCGGCGCGAGCAGCACGGCCAGCTCCCGACCGAGCGGCAGCAGGTCGTAGACCACGCGCGGCGGCGTCTCGGGGTGGACGGTGCGCCGCACCAGGCCGTTCCGCTCCAGGGTGCGCAGCGACTGGGTGAGCATCTTGCGACTGACCCCGTCCACCGCGCGCTGAAGCTCGGAGAACCGCTGCGGACCGAACTCGCCGAGGCCCATCAGGATCAGCATCGACCACTTGTCCGCCAGGTCCGCGAGCATGGCGCGGCTCGGACAGAGCTGGGCGAAGACATCGAGCTCCTGAGCCTGGCCGGCCCCGGCCTGGGACTGCTCCTGCGTCGTCATGCCCTCCAGGGTAGCCCGTGGTCTCCAATCCGCTCTTGGTAACTATTGGAGACCTGGTCTATATTGGAGACCATTGGAGCGGGACGCCGTCGCCCAGCGCCCCTGCCGCTTTGCCCGGCTGCGCCCGCTCTGCCCGCCTTGCCTGCCTTACCCGCTTGCCTGCCTCACCCACTTGCCTGCCTCACCTGCCTCACCTGCCTTCCTGATCTGCCCGGCCTTCCGGCCGGTTCCGCCGCTTTCCCCCGAGCCCCGCCGAGGAGCACCCCACCATGACCGCCATCCGCCCGACCGTCGCCATCGCCTACCACTCCGGCTACGGCCACACCGCCGTCATCGCCGAGGCCGTCGCCCGCGGCGCCGCCGCCACCGGCGCCGAGGTCGTCTCCGTCGCCGTCGACACCATCACCGACGAGCAGTGGGCCCGGCTCGACGCCGCGGACGCGATCATCTTCGGCTCGCCCACCTACATGGGCACCGCCTCCGGCGCCTTCCACACCTTCGCCGAGGCGAGCAGCAAGCGCTGGTTCGGCGACGCCTGGCTGGACAAGGTCGCCGCCGGCTTCACCAACTCCGCCTCCAAGAGCGGCGACAAGTCCGGCACCCTCGGCTTCTTCCAGACCCTGGCCGCCCAGCACGGCATGAACTGGGTCAACCTCGGCCTCAAGCCGGGCTGGAACTCCTCGACCGGCAGCGAGAACGACATCAACCGCCTCGGCTTCTTCGCCGGTGCCGCCGCCTCCACCCCCTCCGACGGCGGCGCCGACGCCGTGCACAAGGCCGACATCGCCACCGCCGAGCACCTCGGCGACCGGGTCGCCAAGCACACCGCGACCCTGCTGGCCGGCCGCGCCGCCCAGGCCGCCACCGTCTGACCTGCCCGGACGTCGGGCCCGCTCGCCCCGCCACGCGCTACGCCGCCGGATCCGCCCCCAGCACGGGCGCCCGGCGGCGTCCGCCGTCCGCCCCGGCCAGCGCGAGGTCCGTACCGCTGGTCTCGGGGAGCAGTCGCAGGCAGAGCAGCGACACCACCCCCAGCGCCGCCAGGTACCAGCCGACCGGCTCCGCCGTCCCGTACGCGTCGGTCAGCCTGGTCGCGATCAGCGGCGTGGTCGCACCGCCCACCACCCCGCCCAGGTTGTACGTCAGCGCGGCCCCCGTGTACCGCACCCGGGTCGGGAACAGCTCCGGCAGGTACGCCGCCATCGGCCCGAGCAGACACCCCAGCACCACCATCGCCCCCGCCAGGGCCAGGAACATCAGCGGCCGGCTCACCGTCTCCAGCAACGGGAACAGCAGCAGCGACCAGAACACCGCGAGGCCCGTCCCCACCTGCAACGTCCGCCGGCGGCCCCACCGGTCACTGCGCCGCGCACTCACCCAGACTGTCCCGGCCATCCCCACCGAGCCCGCCAGCAGCATCGACAGCACCACCGTGCTCGGCACCCCGAGCCCGGTCGTCGCGTACGCCAGCGCGTACGTGGTGGTCAGGTAGAACAGCGCGTACCCCACGGTGATCACACCGCAGCCGACCAGCACCGTCCGCCAGTGCCAGCGCAGAACCTCCAGCACCGGCGGACGCGCCCGCACCTCCTCGGCCCGGAACAGCGGCGACTCCTCGATCTGCAGCCGCACGAACAGCCCCACCGCCACCAGCGCCAGCGAGGCCAGGAACGGCACCCGCCAACCCCAGCTGTGGAATGCCCGGTCGTCCAAGGTCAGTTGGAGCACCAGGAAGACCCCGTTGGCGAGCGCGAACCCGCTGGTCGGCCCCAGTTGCAGAAACGCTCCGTACCTCCCGCGCCGCCCCGCCGGCGCGTTCTCGGCGATCAGCAACGCGGCCCCGCCCCACTCCCCGCCGAGCCCCACACCCTGGCAGACCCGCAGCACCACCAACACCACCGGTGCCCACCACCCCCACGCCCCGAAGCCGGGCAACACCCCGACCAGCGCCGTCGACAGGCCCATCAGCAACAACGACACCACCAGCGTCGCCCGACGGCCCAGCCGATCCCCGAAGTGCCCGAACACCACCGCCCCCAACGGCCGGGCCAGGAACGCCACCGCGTACACCGAGAAGGCCGCCAACAGCGCGCCCACAGTGCCCAGCTCCGGGAAGAACACCCCACCGAAGACCAGCGCGGCCGCCGTTCCGTAGATGAAGAAGTCGTAGAACTCGATCGCCGTGCCGATCAGCGCCGCCGCCGCGGCCCGGCGCAACTGCGCCGCCTGGCGGGCTTCCTGCGTATCCATACCGCCACCCTGGCGACCCCGGCGACCCCGCGACAGCACCCACCCGAGTGACAGCAGCGCACAACCGGGACCTCACGCCCACCCCGCACCCCTGTCACCACCAACGACGACTGCCCGGCCACCGGGGCGAACCCCAGCGGCCGGGCAGTCGGTCCTACTCCCTACCGGGCGTACGGATTGTCACTCGGCGGAGCCGGCGGCCCGTACGACGGCGGCCCCGGCGGCACCCCGGGCCCCACCTGCTGCTGCGGCGGCTGCCCCGGCACATGCGGATACCCCACCGGCGCCGACCCTGCCCCCACCGACCGCGCACGCCGACGCACCACGAGGAACACCACACCCGCCACCAACACCAACCCGACAGCCACCGCCACGACGACCGGCAACACACCACCGGAGTCGGACGCCTTCTCCCCCACCGGCTGCCCCACCGGCGTGCTGTCCTCGGTCGGTGCCGTGGGCAGAGCCGCCGACGGACTCGACGTGGTGGAGGGGGCCGTCGACGACGGACCCACGGTCGGCGCGGTCCCACCAACCGGCGCCTCAGGGATCGGGCTCACGTCCGCAGGCCCCGGATCGCCCGGCGTGGTCAAGGCGATGCGCGGCCGCACCGCGCCATAACCGATTCCGTCGTTGCGGTTGGAACCATCCGTGGGCTTTCCCGCGGTGTTGATGAGCACCCGGAGCACCTGGTTCGCGCTCCAGTCGGGGTGAACCGACCAGACCAACGCCGCCGAAGCGGAGACGATGGCGGTCGCATCGGACGTCCCATGGGTCTTGCAGTACCCCGAGGGGCCGGTGCAGGCGTCGTACATGTCGATGCCGGGCGCGACAAGGTCGACCTGCGGGCCCTGCTCCGACTCGGCCGTGGTCGTGACGTTCTGGTCGATCGCTCCCACCCCGACCACCTGGGGAAGTGCGGCCGGATACTCGACAGGGTTACCCGCCTGGGCAGAATTGCCCACGCCTGCCACGACCAGCGCGCCCTTCGCAGTCGCATGGGCGATCGCGGCGTTCACCGCGGCAACGGACTCGGCCGAGGCCTGCAACGCGGGGCCGGCCTGGGAGATGTTGATGACCTTGGCCCCCTGGTCCGCCGCGTAACTGATGGCCTGACCGATGCGGTCGAGGAACTCGGAGGTGCTGACATTTCCCGCGTTGGAGTCGTTCTTGATCTTCAGTGGCAGGATCTTGGCGCCGGGAGCCAGACCGTAGGCACCCTGGCCGCCCAAACCCTTTCCAGTCCCTGCGATCAGACTGGCAACACCGGTGCCATGACCGGTCTTGAAGTCCCCGACTCCCCCGGACAGACCACTGAAGTCCTTGCCCGGCAACAACTGCCCCACCAGGTCCGGGTGATCCAGCTTGAACCCACCGTCGATCACGGCAACGGTGACGCCCTCGCCCCTGGTGGTCTTCCACATCTCCGGTGCCTTCATGGCATCCAGATGCCACTGCTGCGCGCGAATCGAATCCACCGCGGCGGCAGGCCCCACCGCCGGCCCCGCGACAACTCCCGCAGCCACCAACACAGCGGCGAACCCGCGCCTGCGTCCCCGTACGTCCGTCCGCCGCATCACCACTCCTCGTCGATCTCCCCGTCGGCCGGGACCATGCCCCGGACAGCTCTGCCCGGCCACCGGGGTGAGCCCAGTGGCCGGGCAGTCGTAGCAGTCCTACTCAATCACGCCCGGATTGCTCTGCGGCGTACCGCTCGTCCAGGTCTCCTCGTCCTCGTGCAGGTAGTCGGCACGCTTGCGCCGGTCGCGCTCGCTCTTGCCCGCGCCGCCCGTCATACCGGGACCGCCCGGCATGCCGTTCTGCCCCGAACGCGACCCGTTCTCCCCACCCGCTCCGGCGCCGGCCGCCCGGCTCCGCAGACCGGTGCCTCCGGGGGTGAACGCGCCACCCGCGGCCGGGCCCTTGGACCCACCGACCGTGCCGCCACCGGTCGAGGTCAGGCCCCGCCCACGTGCGCTGCCGCCGGAGGCCCCGCCACCGTGGCCGCCGCCCATGCCCGGGTGCATGCCGCCGCCCGAGCCGCCCATCCCGTTGCCGGCCGCGGCACGGCCGCCCTGGGCCTCGCGGGCCCCGAAGGCCTGCCCGCCGCCGGGTACTCCGGGCGTGCTCTTGGGAGGAAGCGCGCCGCCGCCACCGAAGGTGCTCGTCCGACCGGAGGCCGGCCCGACGCCCTTGGGCGGCAGGGAACCGCCGCCACCACCGCTGGGGCCGAAGGTGTTGAACGGCAGGGGCCCGCCGCCGGGCTGGCCGCCCGGGAAGCCGGGGTGCGCCGGGGTGCCGCCCGGGACGGTCGGCGGCAGGCTGCCGCCACCTCCCGGTCCGACCGGACCGGTCTGCCCGGGAATGGTCGGCGCGGTCGGCACACTGTCGATGCCGGTTCCCGGACGGTCCCCGCCCGGGTGCGTCGGAACCGGGGTCGGCGTCGGTCCCGGCACTCCCGGGTCCTGCGGCAGCGGCGACGGGCCGGTGCGCGGCGGGACGGGATCGACGTGCCCCGAGCCGCCCGGGCCCTGCGGGCCCGGCACGGGCGGACGAGGTGTCACCGATCCGCCGCCACCACCGCCACCGCCGGGCGGGCTGTAGCTACCGCCACCACCGCCGACACCCGCGTGAGGGGTACGGGAGTAGCCGCCCGAACCGGTGCCGCCACCGCCGCCACCGACCGGCACGTTCTCGCCGCCGGAGACCTCGTCGCCGCCCGGCGCGCCGGGCAGAGTCGGCATCTCTAGCGCGTTCAGCTTCGTGGTCGCCGCCTCGTAGGCCTGCCCCAGCTTCACCATCTGGTTGATGGCTTCCTGGTGCTCCTGGTCGACCTTCTTCTTCGCCGTCGCCGCCTCGGCCGCGGTCACCCAGTTCGAGTCGACCCGCTTCATGATCTGGTCGGGCGAGCTGCCGATACCGCCGTACTTCATCTCCATCACCAGAGTGATGTTGGGGCACGGCTGGCTGTTGTGCTTGGAGACTGTCGCGACCTCGGTCTTCGGCACCTCGGGCACCGCGGTCTTGGCGGTGCTGAGCGCCTCACCGGCCTGGTGCATCGCGTCACCGGCGCCCAAGGAGTACTCACCGAGCAGTGCCGCCGACTTGTGGAAGTTGCCGGCCCAGCCCTTGAAGCTCTCGGCAGCCGGGCCTTCCCACTGAATCTGGTCGACGTGAGCCTTGAGAGCCTCACTGAGCTCCTTCAGCACACGACCAGCCGCCTTGAGCTGGGTGCCCCGACTCAGAACCTTTGTCGGATCGGTGCTGGCGACCATCGCCTTGAGCTCTTCGTGCCGCTTGCCCTCGAAGTCCGTTCCGCCTGCCATCACTCACTCCCCGTGTCAATCAACGTCCCACCCTGCGCCACCGTCAGAGCCCTTGGCCGCTCTTCGGCCCCGGCCCGTCCGGCCCCGCCGCCGGGGTCACCACACCGGCGTTCTTGGCGATGCTCTTCTGGGCGGCCGTCGTGTGCTCCTCGTTGCCGGCGTAGTTCCCCGCCGTCTTCGCGACCGCCGTCCTCATCGCCTCGATCTGGGAGACGAAGTCCTTGTGCAGCTTGACCAAGGCGTCGTGCGTCTTCCCGTACGCGGCCGTCAGGTCGGTGGACTGCGTGAAGCCCGTACCGAAGTTGTCGGCGTGCAGCCGCTGTTCCTCAAGGCTGGACGGAGCCGCCTCCGAGCCGTCCATCGTCTTGAGCAGCGCCTCGATCTTCTTCGTGAAGGCGGTCAGCGTGTCCAGCTCGACCTTGACGTCATGACTGCCGAAGGCGGAGACCAGGGCCGAGGCGCTGACGTTCGTCTCCACGGTTCGGACGACGCTGTCGACCACGCCGAACATGCCGAACCAGCCGTTGCCATGGGAGCCGAGCGAGAACGGCTTGTCGTCCATGGTCGCCGTCGGGTCCGTCGTCGTCCCGGTTTCTCCGCCTACTGGTGCGTCAGCCATCGCAAATCCACCTCTCCCCCGCGTGCGGGGCGACCCGCAGGCCACCGCACCGCAACACACCGTCAACTTCTCGGTCCTACAGTCGTACTCGGCGCGCCGCCGTCCTGTGGCACGGCGATCGCCGCGTCCATCGTAGCCACCCGCTCCGTCACGTCGGCAGGGCCGGTGTCACGACCGAGCGCGATCGGTACGAACTTGACACGTACAAGTCCCGCCGGGGCCCGCCCGGCCGGCCGCTAGACTGACCGGGTCCGGTTCGGCCGGGTACGACCTCATCTGCCGCGCAATGTCGCACAGCAGCGACCCACCGCCCCGCCCGCGAGCGCGCGAGGCGGCTTGGCAGCGGAATGGATGTGATCACGTGCCGTCCCGGCCGGCCGATCCCGTACAGCCGAGC
This sequence comes from Kitasatospora sp. NPDC059327, assembly GCF_042752535.1. Lineage (NCBI taxonomy): Bacteria > Bacillati > Actinomycetota > Actinomycetes > Kitasatosporales > Streptomycetaceae > Kitasatospora > Kitasatospora sp. NPDC059327. The sequence goes on from NZ_JBHYYB010000015.1 coordinate 38,520, forward strand.
ACCCCCTGGTGGGCCCGGGCCGCCCGCCCGGCCCGGCCACCGCTGCCGCTCGCGCTGATGGCCCGCGCGGCGGTCGGGATGGCGGTGCCGCTCGCGCTCGGACTGCTCACCCACCGCCTGGACCTCGGCGTCTTCGCCGGTCTCGGCGCGATGCACGCCACCATGAACGACCGCGTCGAGCCCACCCGGCTCCGTGCCCCGCGGATCGCCTCCGCCGTCCTCGCCTCCGCGCTCGGCATGCTGATCGGCACCGCCCTGCAGGAGTTCCGGCCCCAGGGCTTCCTCGCGACCGCCCTCGTGATCGGCACGGCCCTGACCACCACGGCCTTCGTGTCCGGCGCGCTGAGCGCGACCGGGCCGCGCGGATCGGCGGCCGGGATGCTGCTGCTGGTCTCCGCCGCGCTGGGCAGCGGGATGCCGCTGGCCCACCCGTGGTGGGCGGCGGCGCCGATGATGCTGGCCGGGGCCGCCTTCGTGGTGCTGCTCGGCCTGCCGCGCCGCGGCCACCGCCGGCCCCGGGCCGACCCGCGCGCCCGGGCGCTCGCCGCCGCGTACGACGCGCTCGGCCGCACCCTGGCCGACCTCGGGACCCCTCGGGGCGCCACCTCCCGCCAGGTCCTGACGGCCCGTCTGAACCAGCTCCAGGACCTCCTGCCGCCGCCCCGCTCCCGGGTCCCCGAGTCCCCCCGGACGGTCCGGATCCGTCGGATGTACGAGGCGGCGCTGGCGGCCACCGAGGCGGCGAGCGGGCTGCTCTGGGCCTGGCGGCCCGTCCCGCCCGAGGTCGCCGCCGTGCCCGGTCGGCTGGCCCGCGCCGTGGAGCGCGGCGGCGGGGAGGTCGTGGTGCCCGACTGGCAGCCCGACACGCCGTCCCGGCAGGCCCTGGACGTGGCCCTGCGCGCCGCCGCCGCGACCGTCGCCGGGCGCGAGGCCGAACTGGGCACCGCGCCGCCCCCGCCCCCGGACCCGTGGCGGCTGCGGGTGCGGCTGCTCTCCCGGGGGTCGGTCCGGTACGGCCTGCGGGTGGCGCTCTGCATCGCGGTCGGCTCCGCCGCCACCGCCGCGCTCCCGCTCAGCAGGAGCTACTGGGTGCCGATGACGATCGCCTTCGTGCTCAAGCCGGACCTCGGCTCGGTGTTCCTGCGCGCGGTCAGCCGCTCGATCGGCACCGTGCTGGGGGTGGCGGTGACGGCGGGGGTGCTGTCGCTCACCACGGACACCTGGGCGCTGACGGCGACCGCCGCGCTCTGCGTGGCCCTGCTGCCGTACGCGACGGCGGCGCACTACGGCCTGAACACCGTCGTGATGACCCCGATGGCACTGATCCTGCTGCAGCTCGGCGGGCAGAGCGGCGCGGCCGAGTTCTGGCCGCGGGTCCTGGACACCGTGCTCGCGAGTGCCGTCGTGCTGCTCTTCGGCTATCTGCTCTGGCCGGAACGCCCGCGCCACCGGATCGAGCCGCGCCTGGTCGACGCGGCCGCCGCGCTCCGGGCCTACCTCGCCGCGGTCACCGCGCAGCCCCGGACGGATCCCGCCACCGGCACCCCGCGGACCCCTGCCACCCCTCGGACGCCCGGCGCCCCTCGGACCCCCGCCACCCCGGAAGCCCCCGTCGCCGAGGTCTGGCTCCGCCGTACCGCGTACCGCGCCCTCGCCGACGCCCGCCAGGAGGTGCGGCAGGGCCTGGCGGAGCCGCCGCCCACCGGCCGGCTCGCCGAGCGCTGGCTGCCCGCGACCGCCGCCCTGGAGCGCCTCAGCGGCGCGGTGGCGGCGTACGCGGCACAGATCCGCTACGGCGGCCGGGTCCCCGATCCGGCCGAGGTGGCCCGGGTCCGGCGGGCCCTGGACGAGCTCACCGCGGCGGCCCGCGAGCACCGGCCGCCGACCCGGCCGGCGGCCCGCCCGACCCGGCCGCACGACCCGGCGCGCAGTGCGCTGGGCCGTGCGGCGGACGAACTCGAAACGCTCCTCGCCGACCGGGGCTGACCGGGCCGACCGGGCTGACCGCGCCAACCGGGCCGACCGGCGGCCCGCGTCGAGCACCGGCCCCCGGGCGACCCGACGGGCCCCGGCGGCCCGGCCCGCCCTCAGACCTGCTCGGCGAGCTCCATCCAGCTCATCTCCAGCTCCTCCTTCTCCTCCCGGACGCCGCGGAGCTTGCTGTCCAGCTCCGCGACCTTGGAGAAGTCGGCGGCGTGCTCGGCCAGTTGGGCGTGCAGCTTGGACTCCTTCTCGTCCAGCTTGGAGATCTGCCGCTCCAGCTTCTGCATCTCCTTCTTCGCGGCCCGCACGTCCCCGGCGGACAGACCGGTCGACGGCGCCTCCGTGACGGCGGCCGCGGCCGGCACCGCGGCGGCCGCCATCCGGGCCCGGCGCTCCAGGTACTCGTCGACGCCGTTCGGCAGCATCCGCAGCTTCTTGTCGCCGAGCAGCGCGTGCACCACGTCCGTGGTGCGCTCGATGAAGAAGCGGTCGTGGCTGATCACGACCATGGAGCCGGGCCAGCCGTCGAGCAGGTCCTCCAACTGGTTGAGCGTCTCGATGTCGAGGTCGTTGGTGGGCTCGTCCAGGAACAGCACGTTGGGCTCGTCCATCAGCAGCCGGAGCAGCTGCAGCCGGCGCCGCTCACCGCCGGAGAGGTCGCCGACCGGAGTCCACTGCTTGTCCTTGCCGAAGCCGAACTGCTCGCAGAGCTGCCCGGCGCTCATCTCCCGGCCCTTGCCGAGGTCCACCCGCGAGCGCACCTGCTCGACCGCCTGCAGCACCCGGATCTCCGGCTCCAGCTCGGCGACCTCCTGCGAGAGGTAGGCCAGCCGGACGGTCTTGCCGACCTTGATCACGCCGGACGCGGGCTGCACGTCGCCCTCCGAGGCGTACGCGTCGCGCATCGCCCGGAGCAGCGAGGTCTTGCCGGCGCCGTTGACGCCGAGCAGCCCGATCCGGTCACCGGGGCCGAGCTGCCAGGTCAGGTTCTCCAGGAGCAGCTTCGGACCGGCCGTGACGGTCACGCCCTCCAGCTCGAACACCGTCCGGCCGAGCCGCGCGTTGGCGAACTTCATCAGCTCGCTCTTGTCCCGCGGGTCCGGCACGTCGGCGATCAGGGCGTTGGCGGCCTCGATCCGGTAGCGCGGCTTGGAGGTCCGCGCGGGGGCGCCGCGGCGCAGCCAGGCCAGCTCCTTGCGGGCGAGGTTCTGGCGCTTCTGCTCCTCGGTGGCCTCGATCCGGGAGCGCTCGGCGCGGGCGAAGACGTAGTCGGAGTAGCCGCCCTCGTACTCGTGCACCGCGCCGTGCTGGACGTCCCACATCCGGGTGCAGACCTGGTCCAGGAACCAGCGGTCGTGGGTCACGCAGACGAGCGCGGAGCGGCGGTTCTGGAGGTGCTCGGCGAGCCAGGCGATGCCCTCGACGTCGAGGTGGTTGGTGGGCTCGTCCAGGACGATGAGGTCAGGCGAGCCGAGCAGCAGCCGGGCGAGGGCGATCCGGCGGCGCTCGCCACCGGACAGCGGGCCGATCACGGTGTCCAGGCCGTCGGCGAAGCCGGGCAGGTCGAGGCCGCCGAAGAGGCCCTCGATGATGTCGCGGATCCGGGCGTCGCCGAGCCACTCGTGGTCGGCCCGGCCGGCGATCACCTCGTGCCGGATGGTGGCCTTCGGGTCGAGCGAGTCGTGCTGGGTGAGGACGGCCATCTCCACCCCGCCGACGTGGGTGATCCGCCCGCCGTCCGGCTCCTCCAACTTGGCGAGCATCCGGATCAGGGTGGTCTTGCCGTCACCGTTGCGTCCGACGACGCCGATCCGGTCCCCCTCACTGACGCCGAGGCTGACCCCGTCCAGAAGGGCCCGGGTGCCGTAGACCTTCGTGACGGACTCGATGGTGGCGAGGTTGACGGCCACGTGCGCTGCGCTCCTGGGTTCGGCGGTCTCGGGGCCGCCCCGATCTGCCGGTGCGCGCCCCACTCGGGGACGCCCCGATCCCTCCCAGCCTAATGGGGAAGCCCCGGGTGCCCGCTACGGCAGTACGGTCGCCCCCGGGACGGGGCCGTGCGTCGCGTGCGCGGTACGGCAGGTGCCGGACGCGCGCAGGGCGTCGGCGACGGCCGCGGCCGCCTCGGCGTCCTTGGCCAGGAAGGCGCAGGTCGGGCCGGAGCCGGAGACCAGGGCGCCGAGGGCACCGGCCTCGGTGCCGGCCCGCAGGGTGGCGGCGAGCGACGGTCGCAGCGAGAGGGCGGCCGACTGCAGGTCGTTGGCGAGCGCGCCGGCCAGCGCGACGGCGTCGCCGTCGGCGAGGGCGGCGAGCAGCGCGGGATCGGCGTCGGGGGTGGCCACGTCGGTGTCGCCGGAGCCGGTGCCGGCCTCCTCCCGGAGGCGGTCGCACTCGCGGAAGACGGCGGGGGTGGAGAGCCCGCCGTCGGCGACGGCGAAGACCCAGTGGAACGTCCCGGTGACGGGCAGCGGGTCCAGGATCTCGCCGCGTCCCCGGCCCAGGGCGACGCCGCCGAGCAGGGCGAACGGCACGTCGGAGCCGAGTTCGGCGGCCAGCTCCAGCAGGGTCGCGACGGGGGTGGCGAGCTGCCACAGCGCGTCGCAGGCCACCAGGGCGGCGGCGCCGTCGGCGCTGCCGCCGGCCATCCCGCCGGCCACCGGGATGGCCTTGGCGATGTGCAGGCGCACGTCCGGGTCGGCCATGCCGTGCCGGGCGGCGAGCAGCCGGGCCGCGCGGGCGGCGAGGTTGCTGCCGTCGAGCGGGACGACGGCCGCGTCGGGACCGGTGCAGGTGAGGGTGACGCCCTCGCCCGGCGCGCCCGCGCTCGCCGTCACCTCGTCGCCGAGGGCGACGGCGAAGAAGACGTTGGCCAGGTCGTGGAAGCCGTCGGCGCGCAGCCCGCCGACCCCCAGCTGGACGTTGACCTTGGCGGGGACGCGTACCGTGATCACTCGGACTCCGGCTTCGCTGGCTTGTGCTCGGCGATCGCGGCGAACTGCTCCACCGTCAGCATCTCGCCGCGCAGCTTGTGGTCGATGCCGGCGGCGGTGAGGGCCTCCTCCGCCCCGGCCGGGGAGCCGGCCCAGCCGGCGAGGGCGGCGCGCAGGGTCTTGCGGCGCTGGGCGAACGCGGCGTCGACGACCGCGAACACCTCCTTGCGGCTGGCGGTGGTGCGCGGCGGTTCGCGGCGGATCAGCGAGACGAGCCCGGAGTCGACGTTCGGCGCCGGCCAGAACACGTTGCGCCCGATGGCGCCGGCCCGCTTCACCTCGGCGTACCAGTTGGCCTTGACCGACGGGACGCCGTACACCTTGTTGCCGGGCTTGGCGGCGAGCCGGTCGGCGACCTCGCTCTGCACCATCACCAGGGTGCGCTCGATGCTGGGGAAGGTGGCAAGCATGTGCAGCAGGACGGGGACGGCCACGTTGTAGGGCAGGTTGGCGACCAGCGCCGTGGGCGGCGGGCCGGGGAGTTCGGTGACCTCCATGGCATCGCTCAGCACCAGGTCGAAGTCCTCGGCGCGGGCGGGCAACCGCGCGGCGATGGTGTCCGGCAGGTGCTGCGCCAGCACCGGGTCGATCTCGACCGCCGTGACGTGGGCGGCGACCTCCAGGAGCGCCAGCGTCAGCGACCCGAGTCCGGGTCCGACCTCCACCACGGAGTCCTCGGCCGTCACCCCGCCGGCCCGGACGATCCGCCGGACGGTGTTGCCGTCGATGACGAAGTTCTGCCCGCGCTGCTTCGTCGGCTTCACACCGAACGCGGCGGCCAGCTCCCGGATGTCGGCGGCGCCCAGCAGGTGGATGTCAGAGGTGGGGTCGGTGGTGCTCACGCGCCAAGGATACGGGCGCGGCGGGGGCTCACAGTTCGACGACCTGCCGGAGGTCGATCTCGACGGGGAAGGGCAGCTCGGCGCGCAGCACGCCCTCGTGCTGGGCGACGGGCAGGTAGACGCCCTTCTCCTCGTCCCGGTGGAACTCGTGGACGATCGGGAGGTCGTCGACCCCGCGCTCGACGCGCCAGTAGTACGGGATGCCGGACTCGGCGTAGATCCCGGGCTTGCGGAAGCGGTCGTCGCTGCGGGAGCCCTGCGAGACCACTTCGACGGCGAGGGCCACGGACTCGATCGGCAGGCACTCCAGCTCGAAGACGTCCAGACCGGTCTTGTCGAAGACCGAGACGTCGGGCTTGACCGGGTTGTACTCGTCCACCAGCACGCACCGCTCGGTGATCACCGCGTACGGAAGCACCCGTGCGGCGTACAGGGCCCGGTCGAGCCCGGTGCGGACCTGGTCGTGCCAGAAGTTCGTCTGTCCCCGGACCACGACAACTCCGTCCACCAGATCCCATTCGAACGGCAGGTCGAGGTCCTTGACCTGCTCGTACGTCCAGCCCTGGGACGGCGGATGCATCCAGTCGATCGGCTCGGCGGTCATCGCCACCTCCCTCACTGCACTCATGCTAGCCGGCATCGCAGCGCCGGGAGAGTGCCGAACCGTTTCCTCCGAACCCGAAATCCGTTCGAGCGGCTCAGTACCCGAACGCCCGCGCCGTGTTCGCCGCGACGGCGGCCGACAGCTCGTCCTCGTGCAGTCCCAGGGTGTCCGCCATCGACCGCACCGTGACCGGGATCAGGTACGGGGCGTTGGGGCGGCCCCGGTAGGGGTGCGGGGTGAGGAAGGGCGCGTCGGTCTCGACCAGGACGCGGTCGAGCGGGGTGGCCGCGAGGGCGTCGCGCAGCGGCTGGTTGGCCTTGAAGGTGACCGGTCCGGCGAAGGAGAGGTACCAGCCGTGCTCGGCACAGGTCCGGGCCATCGCGGCGTCACCGGAGTAGCAGTGGAAGACCGTCCGTTCCGGGGCGCCCTCCTCCAGCAGGACGGCGATGACGTCCTCGTGGGCGTCCCGGTCGTGGATCACCAGGGCCTTGCCGTGCCGCTTGGCCATCTCGATGTGGCGGCGGAACGACTCCTTCTGGATCTCCACGCCCTCGGGTCCGGTGCGGAAGTAGTCCAGGCCGGTCTCGCCGACGGCGCGGACCTGGGGCAGCGCGGCGAGCGCGTCGATCTCGGCGAGGGCCGCGTCGAGCGCCGCCTGCCCGCCGGCCGGGCGCCGCTGTCCGGACCAGCCGTCGGGGTCGCCGAGGTAGAGCCGCGGCGCCTCGTTGGGATGCAGGGCGACGGCCGCGTGCACCTGCTCGAACTCGGCCGCCAGGTCGGCGGCCCAGCGCGAGCCGGGCACGTCGCAGCCCACCTGGACGACGGTGGTCACGCCGACGGAGGCGGCGCGCGCCAGCCCCTCGGCGGGAGTGCCGGACTGCATGTCCAGGTGGGTGTGCGAGTCGGCGACCGCCACCGCCAGCGGGGCGGGCAGTGGCGGCGGCGTCGACCGGTCGTCGTCCTTGGCGGCCATCAGGCGGCGGGCTTCTCTTCGAGGCGGGGGAACAGGATCTCGCCCTTGGTGACGGTGGCCCCGACGGGCAGCCGGCCCCAGTCCGCCGCGGTGGCGACGGTCTGCGCGGACAGCGCGCCGAGCCCGGCGGCCTCCGCCCCGAGCGAGACCCAGAGCTTCTCGGCGGTGGCCGGCATCACCGGGTTGAGCAGCACGGCGGCGGCCCGCAGTGCCTCGGCGGCGGTGTAGAGGACGGTCGCGAGGCGCGCCCGGCCCTGCGGCGAGTCGTCCTTGGCGACCTTCCAGGGCTCCTGGTCGCTGAGGTAGCCGTTGACCTGCTTGACGAACTCGAAGATCGCCGCGAGGCCGCCGGCGAAGTCCAGCTCCTCGCCGATCTTGCGGTCGGCGGTCGCGACGGCCGCGGTCAGCCCGTCCGCGACGGCCTGCTCGGCCGCACCGTGGTCGGTCGCGGCCGGCAGCACCCCGCCGAAGTACTTGCCGACCATGGCCGCCACCCGGGAGGCCAGGTTGCCGAAGTCGTTGGCCAGCTCGGAGGTGTACCGGGCGGTGAAGTCCTCCCAGGAGAACGAGCCGTCGGTGCCGAACGGGATGGCCCGCAGGAAGTAGTAGCGGTACGCGTCCACGCCGAAGTGCGAGGTGAGGTCCTGCGGCGCGATGCCGGTCAGGTTGGACTTGGACATCTTCTCGCCGCCGACCATCAGCCAGCCGTTGGCGACGACCCGCTTGGGCAGCGGCAGTCCGGCGGCCATCAGCATGGCCGGCCAGATCACCGCGTGGAACCGCAGGATGTCCTTGCCCACCAGGTGCACGGAGGCCGGCCACAGCTCGGCGAAGCGCTCCGGGTCGGTGCCGTAGCCGGCGGCGGTGATGTAGTTCTGCAGCGCGTCCACCCAGACGTACAGGACGTGCTTCTCGTCCCAGGGCAGCGGCACGCCCCAGTTGAAGGTGGAGCGGGAGATCGAGAGGTCCTTGAGGTCCTGCTCGACGAAGCGCAGCACCTCGTTGCGGGCCGAGGCGGGCTGGATGAAGTCCGGGTTGGCGGCGTAGAACTCCAGCAGCTTCGGGGCGTAGGCGGAGAGCCGGAAGAAGTAGTTCTCCTCCTCCAGCCACTCGACCGGCCGCTTGTGCACCGCGCAGAGCTTCTCGCCCTCGGTGGCGCCGTCCAGCAGCTCGGCGGGGAGCTTGTACTCCTCGCAGCCGACGCAGTACGGGCCGGAGTAGCCGCCCTTGTAGATCTCGCCCTTGTCGTACAGGTCCTGGACGAACTCCTGCACCCGGTCGGTGTGCCGCTGCTGGGTGGTGCGGATGAAGTCGTCGTTGGCGATCTCCAGGTGCTGCCAGAGCGGCTTCCACGCCTCCTCGACCAGCTTGTCGCACCACTCCTGCGGGCTCACCCCGTTGGCCTCGGCGGTCCGCAGGATCTTCTGACCGTGCTCGTCGGTGCCGGTCAGGTACCACACCTTCTCGCCGCGCTGGCGGTGCCAGCGGGTCAGCACGTCGCCCGCCACGGTGGTGTAGGCGTGGCCCAGGTGCGGGCGATCGTTGACGTAGTAGATCGGTGTGGTGACGTAGTACGCCGGGGTCGCGTCCCCGGTGGTGCTGTGTTCTGCAGTGGCCGCCATGGTCGGCAAGCTTAATCGGGTGCGGGGGCGGCCCTCGACCGGCGACCCCGCGGGGGGCCGGCGCCGCCGGCCGGCGCCCTCGCGCCGGTCGGTTCCCGGCCCGCCGGAGTCGGGGGCCGTCGTAGCGCCGGACGGTGGTCCGACCGGTCCGTCAGCCCGTCAGGCGGGCCCAGAGCCGGCCCAGGCGCCCACGCGGGGCGACGGTCCCGGCCGCCGGCTGGGGCCCCGCCGGCTCGGCGTGCGCCGAGTAGCCGGGGGCGTGCTGCCAGGACTTCTCGGCGACGGCGACCCGGCCCTCGCGCATGATCCGGACGGTGTGCCCACCGCACCCCGGGCAGGTCGGCTTGAGCAGCGGCGACGGCACCCGGACACCGTTGGCGTGGTACTCGAACACGACGTGCCCGTCCCGGGCCGCGTGGTGCTCGATGTCGTACGCCTGCTCCCAGCCGTAACCGCAGCTCAGGCAGGCGAAGGAGTAGGCCTCCCGGACGGTCTCGACAGGGGTCTGCGACCGACCGGTCAGGCCGGGGTCGCTCAGCGCATTGCCACTGCGGGGGCTACCGATCGTCTCGCTCATAGCCGTCTCCCAGCGCCCGCCGGGCGCTCGCCCGGCTGGGTCTTTCCATCCCAGGAAATGCCCGGAACGCCCCGGCCGATGCCCGTCTTGTGAAGACTTGGACGCGGGTTGGGAAGACCTATACGAAAGGGTGGGTCCTGACCGAAATCCGCAGCCAAAGCTTCAGCTCACCAGGCGTTTACCGGGGCCTTCTCTCCAAGGTACGCGCCCCCGTCGGCCCCGGCACCCGCGGCTCTCAGGCCTTGCCGGCCGCCGTTTTCTTGGCCGCGACCACCGCGTCGAACACCTCCCGCTTGGGCCGGGCGAGCTCCGCCGCGACCGCCGCGATGGCCTCCTTGCGCCGCTCGCCGGCCTCCTCCCGGACGGCCACCAGACGGGCCAGTTCGGCCGGGGTCAGCTCCTGCGGGGCGGCCGGCGGGGCGCCGGCGACCACCACGGTGATCTCGCCCCGGACGCCCTCGGCGGCCCACTCCGCCAGCTCGCCGAGCGGGCCCCGCTTGACCTCCTCGTAGGTCTTGGTCAGCTCGCGGCAGACCGCGGCCGGGCGGTCCGCGCCGAAGGCCCCGGCCATCGCGGCCAGCGTCTCGGCGATCCGGTGCGGGGCCTCGAAGAAGACCATGGTGCGCGGCTCGCCGGCGACCGAGGCCAGCTGCCGGGCCCGGTCCCCGGTCTTGCGGGGCAGGAAGCCCTCGAAGGTGAAGCGGTCCACCGGCAGGCCGGACAGCGCCAGCGCGGTGAGCACCGCGGACGGCCCGGGCACCGCCGTGACCTTGATGTCGGCGGCCACCGCGGCGGCCACCAGCCGGTAGCCGGGGTCGGAGACCGAGGGCATCCCGGCGTCCGTCACCAGCAGCACCCGGGCGCCGCCCAGCAGTGCCTCGACCAGCTCGGGGGTGCGGCCGACCTCGTTGCCCTCGAAGTAGGAGAGCACCCGCCCGGCCGGGGTCACCCCGAGCGCCTGGGTGAGCCGGCGCAGCCGCCGGGTGTCCTCGGCCGCGATCACGTCCGCCGCGGCCAGCTCGGCGAGCAGCCGGGGCGGGGCGTCCGAGACGTCGCCGATGGGTGTGCCTGCGAGAACGAGTACTCCTGTCACATGCCCCATCCTTCCAGTAACCCGGCCCCGGGTGTTTTTGGTGACGATTCGGGCAGCTTCGGAGGGAGCCGTCCTCCCCGAGGGAACCGCCCCTACGATGTGGCGGATGAACGGCGACACGGCGGCGCAGACGCCCACTGGTACAGACCACACCGCGCAGGGTGGCGTCGGCGTGCCGGTCCTGACGGACCAGGCGTCCCCCGCCGTCCCCGCCCCGCGCGCGCCCGACCCGGACCGGCCGGAGGGCCCGTCCTGGCGGCACCGGCTGGCCCGGCACGGCTACGCGCCGCCGCCGAAGGCGACGTTGGCCGAGCGGCTGGTGCCGCCGATGCCGGACGGCCCGGGCGTGACGCCGGCCCGGGTGGCGCCCTCGCCGCTGCTGCTGCGGCTCGGGATACCCGTGCCGGCGCCGCTCTGGTCCTGGCTCTGCCGCTGGGCGGGCTGGCTGGGCCCGCTCGCGGTGGCCCTGTTCGGCGGGCTCCTGCGGTTCAGCGGCCTCGGCGAGCCGCACGCGATCATCTTCGACGAGACGTACTACGCCAAGGACGCCTACGCGCTCTGGCACGGCGGCTACGAGATCAGCTGGCCGGACGGCGCCAACGAGCAGATCATGGCGGGCGGGCCGGTGCCCTACCGGCCGGACCCGAGCTACGTCGTCCACCCGCCGGTCGGCAAGTGGATCATCGGCGCCGGCGAGCAGCTGTTCGGGATGAACCCCTTCGGCTGGCGGTTCGCGGTGGCGCTGCTCGGCACGCTGTCGATCCTGATGGTGGCCCGGATCGCCCGCCGGCTGTTCCGCTCGACCCTGCTGGGCTGTGTCGCCGGGCTGCTGCTCGCCGTGGACGGCCTGCACTTCGTGCTCAGCCGGGCCGCGCTGCTGGACCTCGTGGTGATGTTCTGGATCCTCGCGGCGTTCGGCTTCCTGCTGCTGGACCGCGACCGCACCCGGGCCCGGATCGCGGCCCGACTGGACGGCGTGGCGGACTCCGCCGCGGCTCGGCGGCTGAACCTCGGCTGGCGCCCGTACCGGATCGCGGCCGGCGTCTGCGTCGGCCTGACCTGCGCGACCAAGTGGAGCGGCCTGTACGTGGCGGCCGCCTTCGGGGTGCTGACGGTGCTCTGGGACGCCGGCTCGCGTCGCCTCGCCGGCGCGGACCGCCCCTACCTGTGGACGCTGGTCCGGGACGTCGTACCGGCCTTCGTCTCGATCGTGGTGGCCTCCGTCGTCGTGTACATCACCTCCTGGTGGGGCTGGTTCGCCAGCAGCACCGTGCCCGGCCGGGGCGGCTACGGCCGGGACTGGGCGGTCGGCCGGGACACCGCGTTCCCGTGGATACCGGAGGGCCTGCGCGCGCTCTGGCACTACCACTCCACGGTGTACGACTTCCACACCCACCTGAGCGACCCGCACACCTACCAGTCGAACCCGTGGAGCTGGCTGTTCGTCGGCCGCCCGGTGTCCTTCTTCTACGAGTCCCCGAAGCAGGGCCAGGCCGGCTGCACCGCGAGCGACTGCGCCCGCGAGGTGCTGGGCATCGGGACCCCGCTGCTCTGGTGGGCCGGCGTGGTGGCGCTCGCGTACTGCCTCTGGCGCTGGGCCGCCCGGCGCGACTGGCGGGCCGGCGCGGTGCTCTGCGGTCTGGCCGCCGGCTACCTGCCCTGGTTCGCCTACCAGCAGCGGACCATCTTCCTGTTCTACGCGGTGGCCTTCGTCCCGTTCCTGGTGCTCGCCGTGACCATGCTGGTCGGTGCGCTGATCGGGCCGTCCGGGGCGTCCCGCGACCGCCGGATCATCGGTTCCGCGGCGGCCGGGCTGCTGGTCCTGCTGATCGTGTGGAACTTCCTCTTCTTCTACCCCCTGTACACGGGGCAGACGATTCCGATGGACGACTGGCGCAAGCGGATGTGGTTCAACAGCTGGATCTGACGGCGGCCCCGGAGGGGGGAACCGTACCGACGTGGTGCGTGACACGTACCAGATGCGTCACAAGACCCGGGCATTTCGACGGGGCACGGAGTTGGGCTGCCTAGGGTGGTGAGCGAACGCGTATCCGGCCATCTCCGGCTGCGGCCAGTCGCCAGACCCTTGGGGGAACAGCACCATGCGCAGAGGCGCCAAGATCGGCATCATCACTGGCGTGTCCGTCGCCGTGCTCGCGGGCGGCGGGTACGGGGCCTACAGCCTCGTCGGGTCGGGCGGTTCCGACGCGCCCGAGGGCAAGAAGGCCCGCACGGTGGTCGCCGAGCCCCCCAGCGCCGAGCAGGCCGCGGCCGGTGCCAAGGACTTCCTGGCGGCCTGGGCCGCCGGTGACATCGCCAAGGCGGCCGGGCTGACCGACGACCCGGCGGCCGCGACCACCGCGCTGACCGCCTTCCGGGACCAGGTCAAGCCCAGCGCGCTGACCCTCGCGCCGGCCGGTCCGGCCACCCCGGCCGCGTTCGCGTCCGCGACCGGCACCCCCGCGCCGACCTCCGCCAAGCCCTCGACCGCCGCCGGCTCCGCGACGCCGTCCGCGGCGGGTGGCGAGTCCCCCTCGGCCGATGCCTCGGCCGCCCCCACCGGCGTGCTGATGGGCTTCAAGGCCCGCGCCGAGTTCGAGGGCACCAACCGGGTCTGGGACTACAACGGCTTCCTGGGCGTCGTGAAGATGAGCGACGACACCCCGGCCGTGCACTGGGCCCCGTCGGTCATCCACCCGCACCTGGCCGCGGGCGAGGTGATCTCCACCCAGCCGGTCTTCGCCCCGCCGTCCAACGTGGTCGACCGCAACAACAAGCCGCTGCAGGGCGCCTCGATCACCCCGGCGCTGATCGCCACCCTGCAGGACAACGCCCGCAAGCTCCTCCAGGCCGACCCGACCAAGGACCAGAGCGACGCGGGCAGCGGCGTGGTGATCACCGACGCGGCCGGCAAGGGCACCACCGACAAGCTGTTCACCATCGTCGAGCCGAAGCCGGCCAAGCCGTTCAAGGTGACCATCGACAACACCGTGCAGGCCGCCGCCGAGAAGGCGATGACGGACCTCGGCGGCAAGCAGGGCTCGATCGTGGCCATCGAGCCGAGTACCGGTCAGGTGCTGGCCTTCGCCAACGCGCCGGCCACCGGCCAGAACCGGGCCTTCGTCGGCCTGCTGGCCCCGGGCTCGACGATGAAGATCGTCACCTCGGCGGCCCTGCTGGAGGCCGGGGTCAACCCGGACACCCCGGTCGCCTGTCCGGTGAAGAGCGGCAACCCGAAGGCGATCCCCAACTCGTTCCCGGACGCCTACCCGAACAACACGCTCCAGCAGGACTTCATGATCTCCTGCAACACCGCCTTCATCGACCAGGGCCTGGCCAGCCTCAAACCGGCCACGCTCGGCGCCACCGCCAAGGACGTGTTCGGGATCGGCCTGGAGTGGAAGACCGGCCTGCCGAACGTCGACGGCCGGGTGCCCGACCCGGGCACCAACAAGGACGAGCAGGCCATGCAGTCGATCGGCCAGGGCAAGGTCCAGATGAACCCGCTGGCCATCGCCTCGATCACCGCCACGGTGCAGAGCGGCGAGTTCAAGCAGCCGATCCTGGTCGCCGACCTGCCGCAGCAGAAGGCCGCCCGGAACCTCTCCCCCGACGCCGTCGGCAAGCTGAAGGCCATGATGGCCGCCACCGCCAAGGACGGCACGGCCAAGGGCGCGATGGCCGGCATCTCGGACAACGCGGGCGCCAAGACCGGCTCGGCGGAGGTCGCCGGGGTGGACACCACCAACAGCTGGTTCACCGCCTACCGGGGCAACATCGCGGTCGCGGCCGAGGTCCAGGCCGGCGGTCACGGGGCCGACGCGGCCGGCCCGGCCGTCGCCGCCGTCATCAAGGCGGCCGGCAACCGCTGACGCCCGGCCGGCGCTGCCCCGCGGTCACCCCCGGGGCAGCGCCGGTTCCGGTCGGGTCAGCAGACAGCCGACCGGTACGGCCCCGCTCCCGCGCCACCGGCGGGCCGCCAGCCGGGGCCAGATCACCAGCACCGCCGGCAGCGCCAGGTAGCCGAAGCGCCCGGCCGGCGCGAGCATGAACGCGATCGCCAGCCCCGCCGCGAGCAGGTCGGCGGCGGCGATCGCGGAGACCGGCGGCCTGGCCAGCAACCAGATCGCCACCCCCAGCCCGCCCACCGTCATCAGCGCCAGCGACACGGTGTGCCCGGTCGGCCCGAACCCGGCCAGCACCTTGCCGGGCAGCGGGCTGCCGGCCGGCGTCTGGATCGCGGTCAGCCCCAGCGGGAACCGCACCACCTGCTCGCGCAGCGCGTCCGCCCGGACCAGCGCCGAGGGCAGGATCACCAGCACGCCCACCCCGAGCGCGGTCAGGCCGGCCCGGGCCGCCGGGCGCCGCCCGTAGAGCCGCCAGAGCAGCAGGACGGCCACCGGCAGCGCCGGCCAGGCCGTCCACTTCAGCGTGCAGGCCAGCGCGAGGACCAGCCCGGCGGCGATGGTGCGGTCCCGTTCCGCGAGGGCCATGGCCAGACAACAGACCCCGATCAGCGGCAGGTCCACCCCGCCGACCGCCAGGGCCAGCGCGATCAGCGGCGAGGCGGTGAGCACGGCCAGCGGCAGCACCGGGGCCCGGTCCCGGGACGGCCGGAGCAGCCGCCAGCTGGCCAGCAGACAGGCCAGGAAGGTCAGCGCGAACCAGATCCGGGCGTCGCCCACCACCTGCGCCACCGGGTTGCCGCTGCCCACCACGGCGCGCGGCATCCCGAACAGCGTCATCGCCGGCAGGTACGGGTTGTAGTCGGTGACCACCACCGGATGCGGCAGGTACGGGCTGCCGGTGGTGAGCAGCAGGTGCGCCGAGCGTTCTACCACCATCACCTCGGACTGGTGGCGGCCCTGCAGCGCCAGCAGCGCCAACGGCACCAGGACCGCGCCCAGCACGGCGACCCCGGCGGCCGCGCGGGCCGACGTCCGGCGCGGCAGGATCAGGCAGAGCAGTCCGGCGAGGACGTACGCGGGGGCCGCGACGGCCCCCCAGAGCCGCTGGTTGGGAAGGTCCGAGACGAGCGGGAAGGCCGCCGCCCAGCCGGCCGCCACCAGGCAGCCGAACCCCTGGACGCGTCGCAGCGAGGCGAGCCTGGCCGGGTTCAGCCGATCGGGCGGCGGGCCAGTGGCGTTGTCACCACGCTGACGGGGGAACGGGCCGGGTCCCGGGATGCCGCGCGGACGGCCGCGCCGGCTCGGCGAACCGGCCTCCGCGGGCATGGCCGGCGGGCCGCCACGGCCGGTGAAGCGGCCGCGCGGGCGGGAGTGGCCGGGCGTGCGGGTGCTCACCATGGTGGAAGGTTATGGGTGGGGGCCACGCCCTGTCGCCATGGCCACCGGGGGAGTCGGCGGTGGCACGAACGGGGCCGCCGGGGTGCGATCACCCTCCGGCGGCCCCGTCCACGGGTGCTCGGTACGCGAATCTCAGCCGGCCGGACGGTCGGCCGGCGTCGAGGCGCCGGGCTGCGCCGACCGTTCGAGCTTGGAGTGCTTCATGCTGTAGCCGAGGTAGACGACCACGGCGAGCGCCAGCGCGATCGCGCCGGCCTTGAAGGTGTCGGCGTGCAGGCCGGTGATCAGGTAGACGCAGAAGCCGAGGCTGATCAGCGGGACGACCGGGTAGCCGGGCACCTTGAAGCCGCGCGGCAGGTCGGGCTGGGTGCGGCGCAGGATGATCACGCCGATCGAGACCACCGAGAAGGCGATGAGGGTGCCCAGGCTGGTGATGTCGGCCAGCACCCGCAGCGGGATGAAGGCCGCCAGCGCGCCGACGCCGAGGCCCACCACGATGGTGTTCCAGACCGGGGTGCCGGTGCGCGGCGAGAGCTGGGCGAAGCGCTTGGGCAGCATGCCGTCGCGGCCCATCGAGTACAGGATGCGGGTCTGGCCGTAGATCACCACGAGGGTGATGCTGAAGATCGAGATGATCGCGCCGATCGCGAAGACCATCGCGGGCCAGCTCTGGCCGGTGATGTCCTGGAGGATCTGGGCGAGACCGGCCTCCTGGCCGTCGAACTTCTGCCAGGGCTGGGCGCCGATGCCGGCCAGGGCCACCAGGATGTACAGCACGGTGACCACGACCAGCGAGATGATGATCGCCAGCGGCAGGGTGCGGCGCGGGTTCTTGACCTCCTCACCGGCGGTGGACACGGCGTCCAGGCCGATGAACGAGAAGAAGATGCTGGAGGCCGCCACCTGGACGCCGCCGATGCCCAGCGGCATGAACGGGGTCAGGTTGCCGGAGTGGAAGCCGGTCAGGCCGACCCCGATGAAGAGCAGCAGGATGAGGATCTTGATGCCCACCATGGCCGCGTTGACCTTCACGGACTCGCTGACGCCGCGGATCAGCAGGACGCAGACCAGCGCGACCAGGATCAGCGCCGGCAGGTTGAACCAGTGGGTGTCGTCGGGCGCGCCGGAGATCGCCTCCGGAAGCTTGAACCCGAAGGCCAGGTCGAAGAACTTGTTGAGGTACTCGGCCCAGCTCACCGCGATCGCGGAGGCCGAGACGCCGTACTCCATCAGCAGGCAGATGCCGACCGCGAACGCCACGCCCTCGCCGAGGGTGGCGTAGGCGTACGAGTACGAGGAACCGGAGACCGGGATCGCGGAGGCCATCTCGGCGTAGCAGAGCGCGGTGAGACCGGCGGTGACGGCGGCGATCACGAAGGACAGGATCACGGCCGGACCGGCCGACGGCACGGCGGTGCTGAGCACGAAGAAGATGCCGGTGCCGATGGTGGCGCCGATGCCGATCGAGGACAGCTGCCAGAGGCCGATCGACCGGCGCAGGTGGATACCGGAGCGTCCGCCCTCCTCGGGCGCACCGGCGGGAAGGCCTTCGCGGCCCTCGCTCTCGGCGATCAGGGTCGACACGGGCTTGCGCCGCAACAGGCGCGCACCGAGGGTGTTGCTGGCCAAAACGAGGATCCTTCTAGGCGGGGGAGGGTGTCCTAGCGGCCGGTCACTCGACGCGCCGTGGGGTGTCATCGGGGACCAACCGAACAAAGATGGGACAGTACCCCGCGAAAGCACCAGTGTCGCAAACGAACAGTCACGTGGCGCGCATTGTACGAATCGTCGCATTGGCGTGTACAAACCGGACACTCCGCAAACGGCGGATCTTCCAGCGAGCGACTAAGCCGCAGGTCAGCGACGCTCCCCGGGGTGAGTCCCCGGCCCGGACCGGCCGGTCAGCCGCTCAGCACGGCCTGCATCACCGAGCGGGCGATCGGCGCCGCCAGACCGCCCCCGGTGACGTCGGTGGCCGCGCTGTCCGCGATCACCACCGCGACGGCCACCGGCGGCACCGCGTCCGAGCCGGCCGGCCCTGCCCAGGAGATGAACCAGGCGTACGGCGTCCCGGTGTTGTCCACCCCGTGCTGCGCGGTGCCGGTCTTCCCGCCGACCTCGGCGCCGGCGATCCGCGCGTTGCGCCCGGTGCCGCGCTCGACCACGTCGGTCATCAGCCGCCGCATCTGCCCGGCCACCTCCGGGCTCATCGCCCGCCGGTAGGTGGCCGGACGCATCAGCTGCACGGTGGTCCCGTCCTGCTTGGTCAGCTTGTCCACGAGCTGTGGACGCATCACGGTGCCGTTGTTGGCGACCCCGGCCGCGACCATCGCCATCACCAGCGGGGTGGCCGCGGTGTCGAACTGGCCGATCGAGGAGAGCGCGAGCTGGGACTGGTCCATCCGGGTGTCGAAGTTGGAGCGCGCGGGTCGGACCGGGATGTCCAGCTTCGGATCGTTGAAGCCGAAGTTCTCGGCCGTCTCCACCATCGCGTCGAGCCCGACCCGCACCCCGAGGTACCCCAGCACGCTGTTGCAGCTGTAGACTATCGCGGTGTCCAGCGACTGCCCCGGCTCGTCGCACGCCGGGGTGTCGTTGACCAGCGGCGTGGTGGTGCCCGGCAGGACGTACGGGTGGGGCGCGCCGGTCGGCGCGTCGGGGTCGGTCACGACGCCGTTCTGCAGCGCGGCCGCCGCGGTGACCACCTTGAAGGTCGAGCCGGGCGGATAGGTCTGACGCAGCGCCCGGTTGAGCATCGGCTGGTCCGCGTCGTTCCGCAGCCGGTTCCAGGCCGCCTGGTCGGCCGCGGACGCGCCGGCGAAGCTGCCCGGGTCGTAGGTCGGGGTGCTGGCCAGCGCCAGGATCCGGCCGGTGGCGGGCTCGATGGCGGCGACCGCGCCCTGCTGCCCGCCCAGTCCGCGCATCGCGGCCTGCTGGGCGGCCCGGTCGATGGTCGTGTAGACGTCCCCGCCGGGGTTCTGCCGGCGGGCGACGGCGTCCCACACCGCCCAGCTCGCCAGCCGGCTGTCGGTCCCGGAGAGCAGGTCGTCCTCCGTCCCCTCCAGCTGGGTGTTGCCGTACGCCTGAGAGGAGTACCCGGTGACGGCGGCGTACAGCGGGCCGTCGGTGTAGGTGCGCTTGTAGTCGTACCGGCCGCCGGTGGGCTCCGAGCCGGTGACGGTGTCGGCGCCGACCAGGATGTCGCCGCGCGGCTGGGAGTACCGCTCGACGGTGAGCCGCTGGTTGGCCGGGTTGTGGTCCAGCTCGTCGGCCCGGAACACCTGCACCCGGGTGGCCTGGACGCAGAGCGCCACGGTCAGCAGCAGACAGAAGGTGCCCGCCCGGCGACCGGTGACGGAGATCCCCGGCCGGCCCTGCGGCCCGTTGCCCCGGGAGCGACCGCGTGCCATCAGACCTCCCCGGCGAACGGCCGGCGGGCGATGTCGCTCATCCTCACCAGCAACGCGACGATGATCCAGTTGGTGACCACCGAGGAACCGCCCTGGGCGACGAACGGCAGGGTCATCCCGGTCAGCGGGATGAGGTCGAGCACCCCGCCGGCCACCACGAACACCTGCAGGCCGACGATCGCCGCCAGCCCGATCGCGAGCAGCCGGCCGAAGGGGTCCCGCAGCGCGATGCCGGTCCGAAAGCCCCGGGCGACCAGCAGCGCGTACAGCAGGAACACGGCGATCAGCCCGGTCAGGCCCAGCTCCTCGCCGATGGTCGCGAGGATGAAGTCGGACTTGGCGGCGAACCCGATCAGCACCGAGTGCCCGTTGCCGAGGCCGGTGCCCAGCTCGCCGCCCCAGGCGAAGGCGAACAGCGACTGGGCGATCTGGTTGGCGCCCCGGCCCGCGGCGATCGAGCCGAGCGGGTCCAGCCAGTCGTTGACCCGGCTGTGCACGTGCGGCGAGAGCCAGCCGACCCCGACCGCCGCCACGGCGGCCAGGAACAGCCCGATGGCGATCCAGCCGCTGCGCGCGGTGGCCACGTAGAGCATGATCACGAAGAGGCCGAAGAAGAGCAGCGAGGTGCCGAGGTCGGTCTCCAGGACGAGTACCCCGACGAAGGCCGCCCAGATGAGCAGCACCGGTCCGAGGACCCGTCCGCGCGGCAGCTGGAACCACAGCACCCGGCGGCCGGTCAGCGCCAGCGCGTCCCGGTGGACCGCCAGGTAGGCCGCGAAGAAGACCGCCAGCAGGATCTTGGCGAACTCGCCCGGCTGGAAGGAGAGCGGCCCGACGGTGATCCAGATCCGCGAGCCGTACACCGGCGGGAAGAAGATCGGCAGCACCAGGAGCACCAGCGCCGCCAGGGCGCCGATGTACGCGTAGCGCTGCAGCCGCTTGTGGTCGCGCAGCAGCACCACCACCGCGATGAACAGCGCCACCCCGAGGGTGGACCAGAGCAACTGGGCGGGGGCCGCGCCGCCGCCCGGGGTGGCCCGGTCCAGCCGGTAGATGGCGACCAGTCCGATCCCGTTGAGCAGCACCGCGATCGGCAGCGGCAGCGGATCGGCGTACGGCGCCTTCCAGCGGACCACGGCGTGCGCCAGCAGCGCGAGCACTCCGAGCGCGGCACCGTACTCGCCCGCGTCGGCGGGGACCCTGCCGTCGATGTTGACGCCCACCTCGGCGTAGCCGAAGACGGCGATCAGCACGGCGGCCAGGACCAGCGCGAGTTCGGCGTTGCGCCGGGTCCGCACCGTCCGGCGGGGCCGGCCGGCGGTTCTCGTCACGGCGGAGGGAGTCGCCACGGACCGTCCTGGGTGTCCTGCTGCGGTGGTGGGCCGGCGCCGGGACGACGGTCGGGACGGACGGGCGAACGGGCCCGTCCGTCCCGACGTGAGCGGCCGGTCCGGCGGGTGCGGGTCAGGCGGAGGCCGGGGCGGGCTGCGGCCGGGAGGCCTCGACGGTGGCCTTGAGTGCGGCCTCCGCCTCGGCGGAGAGCGAGGTCTGGATGATCCGGCCGCCGTGGCGGGCCAGCGCCGGGACGACCTTGTCGGCCGTGGCCCTGCGGACCAGCAGGAACACCGCGGCGGTGCCCGGCTGGAGGTGCTGGGCGACCTCGCGCATGAAGTTGTCGTCCACCCCGATGTCGGTGGAGGCGCCGACCGCCGCGCCGGCGGCCCCGCCGACCGCCGCGCCGAGGAACGGCATGAAGAACAGCAGGCCGATGACCCCGCCCCAGAGCGCCCCCGAGGCGGCACCCGCGCCCGTGGTGCTGACCTGCTGGTGCAGCTTGATCCTGCCGTCCTCGCGCCGCTCCACGACGACCGCGTCCTCCAGGTCGATCAGCTTCTGCGTCTGCAGTCCGACCGCCTCGCCGCGGACCGCCTGGGCGGTGGCCAGATCCGGGTAGGCGATCGCGAAGAGGTTGCTCACGTGCTGGTCCTTCCAGAGCGTCGGATGTACCGGCCGGGGACGGGTGCCGGTGCGACGGTGCCCGTACCCCTTTCGTCACCCTAACGAGCGCTATGCATATTTATTTGCTCTTCCCTCCGGTGTGTCCCGTATTGCCGAACCGGTCGGACACGGCCGCGCCACCGTCCGGGCCGCGCGCGCCCGGGCACCGGACGGCGCACTCCTGGCCACCGGGCGACCGATCTCCCACCGGCGCCCGGGAGTTCACGCCGGAGCCCGGAGGCCCGCGCACCGGACCGCGTTGGCCATGGCGAACTGATGATCCCTAGGATCGGGCGGGTGACTACCGGACGACGCCCGAAGGCCAGGCTCGGCAGCCTGCTGGCCGCCCTGGCGATAACAGGCGGCGCGCTGCTCAGCGGCCTGCCCGCCCATGCCGACGAACCATCAGCCGGCACCGCCGGCAAGGAAGCCCCCCGGGTCGACCTCGTCCTGGACGTCAGCGGCTCCATGGGAGCCACCGACATCCAGGGCAAGAGCCGCATCGCGGTGGCCCAGCAGTCCCTGAACGAGGTGATCGACGCCCTGCCCCCGGAGACCGACTTCGGCATCCGGACCCTCGGCGCCAACTACCCCGGCAACGACAAGGCCCAGGGCTGCCTGGACACCAAGCAGCTCTTCCCGGTCGGCAAGACCAACAAGGTCGAGGCCAAGACCGCGGTCGCCACCCTGCGCCCGACCGGGTGGACCCCGATCGGCCTGGCCCTGCGCGGCGCCGCGCAGGACCTCGGCAAGGGCGAGACCACCCGCCGGGTGGTGCTGATCACCGACGGCGAGGACTCCTGCTCCCCGCCGGACCCGTGCGACGTGGCCCGCGAGCTCGCCGCCCAGGGCATCCACCTGGTGGTCGACACCCTCGGCCTGGCCCACGACGACAAGACCCGCCAACAGCTGCTCTGCATCGCCAACGCCACCGGCGGCACCTACACCGACGTCCGCACCCAGGAGCAGCTCACCGACAAGGTGAAGCAGCTCGTCGACCGCTCCAACGACACGTACACCGTGGCGCCGGTCAAGACCGCGGGCACCGACAAGTGCGAGAGCGCGCCCATCCTCACCCCCGGCGTCTACAGCGACCGGGAGAAGTTCTCCGAGCACCGCGTCTACCGCGTCCCGGTCAAGGCCGGCCAGGAGCTGCGCGCCTCGGTCAGCGTCGCCCTGGACCGCGGCGTCGCCCGCGACTACGGCGTCCTGCTCCAGGCCACCAGCGCCACCGGCCAGGAGCTGGTCCGCGGCACCGACGCCGGCAGCGGCCGGACCGACGTGATCTCCACCGGTCTGCGCTGGTCCACCGACGACTCCAAGGGCTACGCCTCCGCGACGCCCTCCGCCTCCCCGAGCGGCAAGCCGGAGACCACCGTCTGCCTGGTCGTCAGCAACTCGCTGGCCGCCCTGCCCGGCGTCCAGGCCGACCCCGGCCTGCCGCTGGAGCTGACGGTCGATCTGTCCGCCGCCTCGCCCGCCCCGGACGGGGCCGCGATGGGTCTCGGCCGCGGCTGGATCCTGCTGCTGGTGCTCACCCTGGCCGGCCTGCTGACCGGCCTGCTGTTCGGCTGGATCGCGCGCTGGCGGATCGCTGTCTGGCGGGAGAACTGACCATGCGTACCTCGACGACCCGCAGCGCCCTCCGCGGCGCGCTCGCCGCACTCGCCCTGCTCCCCGCGCTGGCGCTGGCGGCTCCGGCCGCCTCCGCCGCCTCGCCGTCCCCCTCCGTCAGCGCGAGCGGGACACCCGCCCCGGCCACCAAGGCCGGGACGTCCTTCCTGACCGCCATCAACCTCGCCCCCGGCCAGGACGCCAAGGTCGCCGCCTCCACCGGCGACTACCTGTACTGGGCGTTCGGGGCCTCCGAGGGCCAGACCCCGACGGTCGGCCTGACCGTCGACCTGGCCCCCTCCGCCGACCGGCACGGCCCGCAGACCTGGAATGTCGAGGTGTTCGACGGGCTGCGCCGCCGCCAGTCCTGCACCGCCGGCACGCAGAACGCCACCGCCGACCAGGCCACCGCCTCGCTCGCGCTGAGCTGCACCCTGCGCGAGGTCCGCTCCTGGGCCGAGCCCTGGTCCGGCGACCCGCTGCCCGGTACCTACTACGTGCGGCTCTCGCTCGCCGACGCCCCGCAGCCGGATCTCGGCCTCGCCGCATCCGTCCAGCTGCACGTCAGCGCCAAGGGCGACGCCGACAACGCCCAGCCGGAGGGCGGTGAGCTCAAGGCCCCGCTGGTCCCGCCGGTCGGCGGCGGCGCCGCGACCGCCAAGGCGGCCGCCCCCGAGGAGCCCGAGGAGCACTGGTACACCGGCTGGTTCTCCGGCTGGAACGGCCGCTGGTTCTGGACCCTGGGCGGCGGCGCGCTGGCGGCGCTGGCCGGTGTCGCGGGCTACACCCTCACCCGCCACCCGCGCGGCCGCCGGCCGGCCCACTACGGCACCGTCCCGCCGCAGGCCGGTGCCCCGCAGCCGGACCCGTACGCGGGCTCGGGCCGGCCCTGACGCGACGCGCACCCTCCCGAGGGCCGGCCGGACTCTTCCGGCCGGCCCTCGGCCGTCTCGCCGCCCCGGGCGCGCCGCCCTAGGCTCGAACCATGACCCGGCAGCCGGACGGCAGGATCGTGGTCGGCGTGGACGGCTCCCCGCTCTCCCTCGCCGCCGTCCGCTGGGCCGCGCGGCTGGCCGCGCTCACCGGCGGCCCGCTGGAGGCGGTGACCGTCTGGGAGTTTCCCCGCCTGCTGGACGAGCACGGCCTCGTCCCGCCCCCGCTGGACGGCTTCGGCCCCGAGCGGCACGCCGCCCGGATCCTCGACGAGACGCTGGCCGCCGCGCTCTCCCCCACACCGGCCGTCCGGCGCCACCTCAAGGCCGGGGCTCCCGGCCCCGCGCTGGCGGGTGCCGCGGCGGGCGCCGCCGTCCTCGTCCTGGGCAGCCACGGCCGCGCCGCGCCGCCCGGCGCCGCACTCGGCACCGTCGCCCAGTACTGCGTGCACCACGCGGCCTGCACCGTGGTGGTGGTCAGGTGATCATCGTCACAGCGCCGACATCCGAGCCCCCGAGGCCCGCTGACGCCCGGTCGGTCGCGACTTCCGGCACAACGCAGAAGTCCCGCCCGATCTGATCGATCGGGCGGGACTTCCTGTTGGGTGGAGCTGAGGGGATTCGAACCCCTGACCCCCTCGATGCGAACGAGGTGCGCTACCGGACTGCGCCACAGCCCCAACGAGATGAAACTTTAGCACCTTTCCGAGGGGGCTCGTGACCACCCCCGGGACACCGGTCGGCCGGGGGTGCCGGAGCACCCCCGGCCGGTCACTCGTTGGCGGCGCGCGGACGCGACTCGGCGGCGGAGGGCTCGGCGTACTGGTCGAAGAGCGGGGTGGTGCGCCCTTCGGTCGGACGCGGCTCCGCCGGGCGCGACTCCGCCGGACGCCCGGCGGTCCAGGTGCCGGGGGCCGACAGGTCGAGACCCCGGGTGACCCGGGGCGCCACCGGAGCCGTCACATAGGTCGGCAGCGGGACGGGGACGGGCTCCCAGGAGTCCGGGCCGGCCGCGCCGCGCTCGCGCATGCCGTCGACCCACTCCTCGTGCTCGGTCGCCTCCGCGAGCACCGAGGCGGAGGCGGGGCCGGTGGCGCGGGTTGGTGCCGGCGCCCGGTCGCGGTCGGTGGCGAGGCGCAGGTGCGACCGCCCCCGGCCGGCCGGCTCCGCGGCGGCGAGGGCCTGCGGCGGCTCCTCCTCGGCCGGGCGGGCCTCGGCGCGCTGCCGCTCGCGCTTGCGCAGCCGCTCGGCGGCCTGGGCGGCCCGGGCGCGGTCGATCTTGACCTCGTACCGGAGGCGCTCCAGCTTGCGCAGGTGGCCGATGTAGAGGGTGAGGAGGGTCGCCGGCACGGCCGGGACCCAGAGGAAGGCCAGGCCGGACACCGCCGCGACGACCGCGCCGAGGGCGAAGGCCAGGAACAGCACGGTGACCATCCGGCGCCGCCGGGCCAGCAGTCGCGCCCGGGGCTCGATCCGGATCCGCCCCCCGGTCGGGCGCTCGGGGGCCCGGACCGCGGGCCGGGCGGGCTCCGCCTCCCGCTCCACCTCCGCCGCTCCCCCGCCGGCGGGATCGCCGACGGGGTCGCCGTCGGGATCGCCGTCGGGATCGCCGGGGGCGGCCTCGTCCCGTACGGGAGGGCCGTCGTCACTGCTCTGCTCGTCACGCGGTTCGTCGCCCAGGGCCCGGGATGCCCGCCGCTCCAGCGCCGAACGCCCGGCCAGCAGGCGAATGGCGGTGCTGAAGCGTTCCGTCGGGCGCGCCTCATTGAGCTCGTCCTGCCTGCGGAGCCACATGGGCACCAGATAGGCGGCCCAGGCCCCTACGATGACGGCGTAGATAAGGCCGCTACTGCTCACGTTTCACACCGTACGGGCGCCGGGGAAGGCCTGGCAGCAATTTGGCGCGGCGTGTCGTGTGATCAAGCTGATTCTCCGACTATTTTGCCGGTATTTGTGCCCGTCCGTCGCCACGCCGATGCCATATCGATATTTCTTTCGAACATATATTCAATTACGTGGACGGCGGGCGGAACTGAGCGTCCGCCAGCGTTCCAGCATCCCCTCGGGGACCTCCTCGGCGGTCAGGGCGTACACCAGATGGTCGCGCCAGTCGCCGTCGATGTGCAGATAGCGCGGCCGCATTCCCTCCGAACGGAAGCCCAGCTTTTCCACCACCCGGCGGCTCGGCCCGTTCTCCGGCCGGATGCAGACCTCGATCCGGTGCAGTCCCAGTGCGCTGAAGCAGTGGTCCACCGAAAGCGCCACGGCGGCCGGCATGATGCCCCGGCCGGCCACCGCCTCGTCGATCCAGTAACCGACGTTGGCCGAGCACATCGAGCCCCAGGTGATCCCGCCGACGGTCAGCTGGCCGACCAGGCGGCCCTGGTGGAGCACGACGAACGGCAGCATCCGCCCGGCCGAGGCCTCGCCGCGCAGGAAGCGGACCATCTGCCGGTACGTCGGGCGCGGGCCGGTGCCGCGGGCGGCCGGGCCGGGCGGCACGGTGGCCTCCCAGCGGCGGAGCCAGTCCCGGTTGCGGCGGCTGACCTCCTGCCACTCCCGCTGGTCGCGGGCCCGGATCGGGCGCAGCGCGAGGTCCCCCTCGTGGAGTTCTACCGGCCAACCGGCGTTCAGTGCGCACTCCCGGAAGCAGGTGCGTCAGGCCGGGGGTGGTCCCCGCCGCCGAGCTGGTCGACGGCGTGCGCGAGCAGCGGCTCAAGGACGGCCAGGCCGTCCTTGACGCCGCCGGTCGAGCCCGGCAGGTTGACGACCAGGGTACGTCCGGCGAGGCCCGCGAGCCCCCGGGAGAGCGCGGAGGTCGGGACCTTCTCGCGACCGTACGCCCGGATGGCCTCGGCGATCCCGGGGATCGGCCGGTCGATCACCCGGGCGGTCATCTCGGGGGTGAGGTCCATCGGGGAGATGCCGGTGCCGCCGGTGGTCAGCACCACGTCGTACCCGGCGGCGACGGCCTCGCGCAGCGCCGCCTCGACCGGCTCGCCGTCCGGCACCACCCGGGGGCCGTCGACGGTGAAGCCCATCGCGCTCAGGCCCGCGACCAGGAGCGGGCCGCCCCGGTCCGCGTAGACACCGGCCGAGGCGCGGTTGGAGACGGTGACCGCCAGCGCCCTCATGACCGGCGCGTTCCCACCCGGCGTGTCCGCGCCCGGCGTGTCACCGACCGGCGTGTCACCGACCGGCGCGCTCATGCCACGCCCTCGGCGAACCAGTCGCCGCTCTTGCCACCGGTCTTGCTGAGCACCCGGACGGACTCGACGGCGGCGCCCTTGTCGACGGCCTTGACCATGTCGATCACGGTGAGCCCGGCCACCGCGACGGCGGTGAGCGCCTCCATCTCGACACCGGTCCGGTCGGCGGTCCGCACGGTGGCGGTGATCTCGACCGCGTCGTCGGTGACGGTGAGCTCGACCTTCACCCCGGAGACCGCGATCGGGTGGCAGAGCGGGATCAGGTCCGGGGTCTTCTTGGCCCCCATGATCCCGGCGATCCGGGCGACCGCGAGGGCGTCGCCCTTGGGCACGCCCTCGCCGCGCAGCAGCTCGACCACGCGGGGGGAGACCCGGACCCGGCCGGCCGCGACCGCGGTGCGCGCGGTGGTGGCCTTCTCGGAGACGTCGACCATCCGGGCCGCGCCCTGGTCGTCGACGTGGGTGAGGCGGTCGCCGGGGGGTGAGGCGGTCACGGAGGGCTCCAGGGGGGCGCGCAGATCGAATACCGCGCTACCGTACTCCTCACTCCGGCCAGGGCGTGGGACGGCCCGTGTCAGCGGGCGAGACGGGCCGGTCCCCGGTGGCCTCAGCCGCCCAGCAGGACGACGTCCACCTCGCTGCCGGCGGGGAGTTCGGTGACGTCCTCCGGGACGGTGATCAGGCAGTCCGACCTGGCCAGCGCGCCGACCAGGTGCGAGCCCTCGCCGCCGACCGGCTCCACCAGGCCGTCCGCCGCCGCGTACCGGCCGCGCAGGAACTGCCGGCGTCCGGCGGGCGAGCGCAGCGCCACCGGGCAGAGCGCCCGGACCACCGGGCGGTGGACGTCGGCGGCGCCGAGCATGGTGCGGATCACCGGGCGGACGAAGAGCTCGAAGGAGATGTAGGCGCTGACCGGGTTACCGGGCAGTGCCAGCAGCGGGACCCCGGCCCCGGCACCGATCCGGCCGAAGCCCTGCGGCTTGCCGGGCTGCATCCGCAGCCGGCGGAAGTCGACCCCGCCGTAGGACTCGAAGACCTCCTTGACCACGTCGTACGCGCCGACGCTGACGCCGCCGCTGGTGACGATCAGGTCGGCCCGACCGAGCTGGTCCTCCAGGACGGCGCGCAGGCGCGCCGCGTCGTCCGGGACCCCGCCGACCCGGTAGGCGATGGCTCCCGCGTCCAGGGCGGCGGCGGTGAGGGTGAAGCTGTTGGAGTCGGCGATCTGCCCGGGGCCGACCGGCTCGCCGGGCTGGACCAGCTCGCTGCCGGTGGACAGCACCACCACCCGCGGGCGGGGGCGGACCTTGACGGTGGCCCGGCCGATCGCGGCGAGCAGGCCGAGCTGGGTCGGGCCGAGCCGGGTGCCGGCCTCCAGGACCCGGGCGCCGGCGGTGACGTCGCTGCCGCGGCGGCGGATGTGGGCGCCCTCGGAGACCGGGCGCAGCACCCGGACCTCCTCGTCCTCGACCGGGGCGCCCATCGCGTCGGCGGCCTGGCCGGTCCCGCTGCCGCCGTCGGTCCACTCGACCGGGGCGACGGCCTGGGCGCCGGGCGGGACGGGGGCGCCGGTCATGATCCGGGCGGCCTGGCCGGGGCCGACCTTGGGCAGTTCGGCGGCGCCGGCGGCGATGTCGCCGACCACCGAGAGCACCGAGGGGTACGCGGTGGTGGCCCCGGCGGTGTCGGCGGTGCGCAGGGCGTAGCCATCCATCGAGCTGTTGTCGAAGGGCGGCAGGTCACCGTCGGCGAGGACGTCCTCGTCGAGCCGGCAGCCCTGGGCGTCGAGCAGTTGGAGCTCGATCGCGGGCAGCGGGCCGACGGCGGCCAGCACGTCGGCGAGGTGCTCGTCGACGCTCCACAGGCGGGCCGGGCGGGCGGCCGGTGCCGGGTCCGCGGCTCCGTCGCAGCAGGCTGCGGCGGTGGGATCGTTCTCCGTGGACCCGGTCATCGGCGCTCTCGCTCTCTGTCGGTGGTCAGTCCTGAAGCTCGGAGGCGACGAACTCACGGAGCCAGGAGCGGAACTCCGGGCCCAGGTCCTCGCGCTCGGAGGCCAGTCGGACGATAGCGCGCAGGTAGTCCGCGCGGTCACCGGTGTCATAACGGCGGCCCTTGAACAGCACGCCGTGCACCTGGCCGCCGCTCTCCGGGTCACGGGTGGTCAGCTCGCGCAGGGCGTCGGTGAGCTGGATCTCGCCACCGCGGCCGGGCGGGGTCTCGCGCAGCACGTCGAAGACCGAGGGGTCGAGCACGTAGCGGCCGATGACCGCGTAGTTCGACGGGGCGTCGGCCGTCTCGGGCTTCTCGACCAGGTCGGTCACCTGGAAGACGTCCTCACCGAAGCCGTTGGCCTTGACGGCCGCGCAGCCGTACAGGTGGATCTGGGCGGGGTCGACCTCCATCAGGGCGACGACCGAGCCGCCGAGCTCCTGCTGGACCTCGATCATGCGGGCCAGCAGCGGGTCGCGCGGGTCGATCAGGTCGTCACCGAGCAGGACGGCGAAGGGCTGGCCGGCGACGTGCTGCTCGGCGACCGAGACGGCGTGGCCGAGGCCCTTCGGGTCGCCCTGGCGGACGTAGTGCATGTTGGCCAGGTCGACGGACTCGCGCACCCGGCGCAGCCGGTCCTGGTCACCCTTGCGGGCGAGCAGCTCCTCCAGCTCGTAGGCGCGGTCGAAGTGGTCTTCGAGGGCGCGCTTGTTACGGCCGGTGACCATCAGTATGTCGGACAGCCCGGCGGAGGCCGCCTCCTCGACGACGTACTGGATCGCCGGCTTGTCGACGACCGGCAGCATCTCCTTCGGAGTGGCCTTGGTGGCCGGGAGGAAGCGGGTGCCCAGTCCGGCCGCGGGGACCACGGCCTTGGTAACCGGAATTCGGGAGCTGATCGTCGTCATGCGTTTACCTTACTAAGGCATGTTTTCGCCCGGCCGAGCGCGGTTGACCGGCTATGACAGCACGTCGCTGGGCCCGGCCACGGTGGCAGGCAGAGGGGAAGCGCCGGGTGAGGCGAGGGGGTCCTCTCCGGCACAGGGCGACACACTACCCGGCTTTTCCGAACGGTCACGCTCGGCTTCGGAGCCGTTGAGTGGCCGGGACGCGGCGGCTGCGCGCCAGCAGTCCCCACCGGCCGAGCGGGCCTCGGCCAGGGCCCGGTCGGCGGCCCGGAGCAGGACCGCCGCATGGGTGCCGTCCTGGGGCAGCACGGCGACGCCGAGGGCGGCGGTCAGCCCGTTGCCCCGCGGGTGGCGGCCCTCGCGCGGGCCGGAGGACCAGTCCAGCAGCAGGTGCCGGCGGACCGACCAGACCAGCCGTTCGGCGACGTGCGCCGCGCCCTGGGCGCCGGTGTCCGGCAGCACGACCAGGAACTCCTCGCCGCTGTACCGGCCGAGGGTGTCGGAGCGGCGGATCTCCATGCCGAGCCGCTGGGCGAGGTCGCGCAGTATCGCGTTGGCCCGGGCCCGGCCGTGCTCGTCGATGACCGCGTCGAAGCCCGTGATGTGCAGCAGCAGCACGGCCAGCGGGTGCGGACCGTCCTGCTGGCCGGCCTGCTCGGCACGGCGGGCGCGCTCGATCTCCCGGTCCAGGGTGAGCTGCAGGTGGCGGTAGTTCCAGACCCCGGTGACCGGGTCGCAGGAGGCCGTGCGCTCCAGCTCGGCGCAGCGGGCCTCCAACTCGGCGACCTGCCCGCACCACCGGGCCTCGCGGTCGGCGGCCGCGCCGTCGGCCCGGCGCAGCCGCCACCCCAGCACGGCGGTACCGGCCAGCGCCGGGGCGCTCAGCGCGGCCAGGGCCTGGACCAGCAACGGGGTCGACATCGGGACGCCTTCCGCGTGTCAGGCTCTGAGCGTCACGGGCACAGAGCTGTGGAGGATCCCATGCACAACGAGAAGAACGCGCTGAGGACACGGCTGCTGGCCGAGCGACGGACGCTGTCGACGCAGGAGCGGGAGCGGGCGGCGCGCGCGCTGGCCGGGCACGCCGGGGAGCTGGCCGCGCCGGGCGCCACGGTGGCCGCGTACGTGTCGGTCGGCGCCGAGCCGGGCACCCGGCCACTGCTGGACGCGCTGCTGGCGCGTGAGGTCCGGGTGCTGCTGCCGGTCCTGCTGCCCGACAACGACCTGGACTGGGCCGCGTACGAGGGACCGTCGGCGCTGGCGCCGGCCGGGCGCGGGCTGCTGGAGCCGGTCGGCGGGCGGCTCGGGCCGGAGGCCGTGACCACGGCGTCGCTGGTGCTGCTGCCGGGCCTGGCGGTGGACCGGCGGGGGCTGCGGCTGGGGCGCGGCGGCGGCTCGTACGACCGGGTCCTGGCCCGGCTCGGGCGGGCCGGCGCGCGCCCGCTGCTGGCGGTGCTGCTGTACGAGCACGAGCTGGTGGCGAGCGTGCCGGCCGAGCCGCACGACCTGCCGGTGGACCTCGCCCTCACGCCGTCCGGGCCGCACCGGCTCGGCTGACGGCCCCCGGTGACGGCGGCGGCCCCGCGCCTCGGGATCCGAGGGGCGGGGCCGCCGTCGTGCGGGCCGGACCGGCTCAGCCGGTGGTCAGCACCAGCTTGTTCTTGGCCGACTTCTCGACCGCGTCGGGCGAGTAGGACCAGGTCAGCAGCTTGCCCTTGAGCCAGAGGTCGGTCTGGTCGTTGTAGTTGGGGTGGAACGCGTGGCCGGAGGCGCCGCCGACGTTGACCCAGCGCGACGCGTCGAAGTCGCTCAGGTCGACGACCATCCGCATCGACGGGATCCAGTCCACCTCGTAGCCGGCCGCCGCGTTCCAGCCCGCCGCGTCGACCGCCCCGGAGCCGCCGGAGAGGCGGTACGGGCCGCGGTTGAGCAGCCGCTGGACGAGGCCGGAGGCGATCGAGGAGTCGTCGCTGCCCATGGTCTGTTCGCGCAGCGTCAGCTTGTGCAGACGGCCCCAGCTCCAGGTGGAGACGTCCTTGCTGAGCAGTGCGGTGAGGTCCTGCCGGGCATTCTTCATTGCCTCGGCGAGCAGGTTGTCGAGGCCCTTCTGCTCGTGGTGGTCCGAGTCGATGTACGTCCACCAGCCGCTGTCGGGCTTCTCCAGCTGCTGGCGCACCACCTCGGTCCAGCGGTCGCCGCCGTCCGGCTGGGCCTTGCCCGGGTCGCGGGTGCCGCACTCGGTGACGATCTGGGTGCTGCTGTCCGGCTTGGTCGGATCGGTCTGCCGGCGGACCAGCAGGCAGTTGTCCTTGGCGCGCAGGTCGGCCGGGAACTTCTGGCCGAAGGAGAGGCTGAGCAGTTGGCGCCAGACGCCGTTGTAGTAGGCGGCGGCGGCCGAGTCGGCGTCCTGGTGGAAGTTCCAGTCCTTCAGCAGGTCCTGCGCCTCACGCACGTACGGGTCGTCGATCCGCACCTTGAGCAGCATCGGGACCAGCGTCCTGGCCAGGATGCTGGTGTTGTCGAGCTGCATCTCCTGCATGTCGTCCGGCGAGATCTTGCCGTTGTTCTTGAGCTTGGCCTCGATCTGGTCGGTGATCTCCTTGGCCCGGGTGCCGTACTCCCAGTCCTTGGT
Organism: Kitasatospora sp. NPDC059327; assembly: GCF_042752535.1. Lineage (NCBI taxonomy): Bacteria > Bacillati > Actinomycetota > Actinomycetes > Kitasatosporales > Streptomycetaceae > Kitasatospora > Kitasatospora sp. NPDC059327. Next base: position 71,202 of record NZ_JBHYYB010000015.1, read on the forward strand.
CAGCAGGTACTTGTACGACGGGTCGACCACGGCCTGGTTGGCGGTGACGATGTAGCCGGCGGACGGGTTGCGGGTGAAGGGCAGCGCCGTGAACGGGACGGAGCCCTTCCACTGGTAGGCCGAGTCCCAGCCGGGCGCCGGGTAGCCGCCGTCGCCCTTGCCGCGCACCGGGACGTTGCCGGGGGCCTGGTAGCCGATGTTCTCGGCGTCGGCGTAGATCAGGTTCTGCGCGGGGACGGCGAAGTCCTTGGCGGCGGCCCGGAAGTCGTCCCAGCCCTTGGCGCGGTCCAGCGTGAAGACCGCGTCCATGGTCTTGCCCGGTTCGAGCGCCGTCCACTGCAGGGCGACGCCGTAGCCGGTGGTCGAGCGGTCCGGGGCCGAGGTGCCGTTCGGGGCGTACTTGCCGACGTTCTGCTGTTCGGTGCTCTGGTCCGAGATCAGCGGCGCGCCGGTCTGGGTGGTGCGGACGGTGATGGTGCGGTCCTCGCCGCCGGCCACCTTGATGGTCTCCTTGCGCAGCTTGAACTTCACCTCCTTGCCGTCCACCAGGTAGGTGTCCGGGCCGGTGACCTTCTCCAGGTAGAGGTCGGTGACGTCCGCGCCGAGGTTGGTGAAGCCCCAGGCGATGTCCTTGTTGTGGCCGATCATCACGCCCGGCATGCCGGCGAAGGTGAAGCCCGAGACGTCGTACTGGCAGGCGGCCGAGAGGGTGCGGCAGTGCAGGCCCATCTGGTACCAGACCGAGGGCAGACCGGGGCCGAGGTGCGGGTCGTTCGCCAGCAGCGGCTTGCCGGTGGTGGTGTGCGAGCCGGCCACCACCCAGGAGTTGGAACCGATGCCCTGGCCCTGCCGGCCGAGCAGCTGCGGCATCGCGTCGATCCGGTCGGTGACGTCCTTGAACAGCGCCTTGGTCGCGGCCGCGCCCTGGGCGGTGCCGCCGCCGGCGGTGCCGGGACCGGTCGGCGCGGAGCCGTCCGCCGGGCGGTAGGTGTCACCCGCCACCGTGCCGGTCTTCACGATCGTGCCGTTGCGCGCGTACGGGTACTCCGGGTACAGCTCGGCGATCTTCTCCGGGCTGAAGTCCTGGGCGAGCAGCGAGCGGTCGATCTCCTCCTGGAGGTTCCCGGAGAGGTTCCAGGCCATCGCCTTCAGCCAGGACACCGAGTCGACCGGGTTCCACTGCTCGGGCTTGTAGTCGGCGTTCACGACGCCGAGCAGGGCGTACTCCAGGGAGGCACCGGCGCCGCCCGGGTGCTCGCCGAGCCAGGCGTTGACGCCGTCCGCGTAGGCCTGGAGGTACTTCTTGGTCTCGGGCGCCAGCTGGGAGTCGAACTCCTTCTGCGCCACGTCGCGCCAGCCCATGGTGCGGATGAAGGAGTCCGTCTCGACCTGGCTGTCGCCGAACATCTCGGAGAGCCGACCCGCGGTGATGTGCCGTCGGACGTCCATCTCCCAGAACCGGTCCTGGGCCTGGACGTAGCCCTGGGCGCGGTAGAGGTCCTCCGACGTGTCGGCGTAGAGCTGGGGGATGCCGTTGGCATCGCGCTTCACGTCGACGGGCGCGCTCAGGCCCGCCACCTTGACGCTGCCGTCCACCTCCGGGAAGGACGCGCGCACCGCGGCCACCCCCTGGTAGCCGCCGTAGCCGGCGCCGGCCACCAACAGCACGACCAGCACGATCACGATCAGACGGGCGCGCCGGAACTTCTTCGAGCGGGGCATCTGGGTCCTTGCGGTCCTCGACTGGGGGGCGGGCGGGCGTGTCCAGGGCACTCGGCCGTGACAGGGCACCACATTAGGCCGACTCGGCTGGCGGGCGTGCACGGGGGACGCTCACGGTGGGATCGGAGGAGGTCAGCGAAGGGACGGAGGAGAGCCGTGTGAACAGCGAAGCTAAAGATATGGCAAAATGTTAGACTGAGTAACGATCCGCTAGGGGACCAATCGCCCTGGCCGGTCGGCTCCCTCCGGCCTCACCGCCGACAGACACCCCGCCCGCCCCCAGCCTCCGAGGTGCCCCTGCGTGAATGTCGACCACCTGAACCAGCTGCTCCTCGAGTTCTCCGTGATCCTGCTGGTCGCGGTGGTCGCCGTGCGCATCTCGACCCGGTCCGGGCTGCCCAGCCTGCTGATCTACCTCGGCATCGGCGTCGCGCTCGGCCAGAACGGCCTCGGCTTCGCCTTCAACAACGCCGAGCTGACCCAGGTGATCGGCTACGCCGCCCTGGTCGTCATCCTGGCCGAGGGCGGCCTCAAGACCAGCTGGCGCGAGGTCAGACCGGTGATGCCGGCCGCCACGGTGCTCGCCACCGTCGGCGTCGGCATCAGCGTCTTCGTGACCGCCGCCGGCGCCCACTGGCTGGTCGGCCTGGACTGGCGGACCTCCATGCTGCTCGGCGCGATCGTCTCCTCGACCGACGCGGCCGCCGTCTTCTCCGTCCTGCGGATGGTGCCGCTGCCGCACCGGCTGACCGGGCTCCTGGAGGCCGAGTCCGGCTTCAACGACGCGCCCGTGGTCATCCTGGTGGTCGCCTTCGCCACCACCGGTGAGCTGGACTCCTGGTACGTCCTGATCGGCACGATCGTCGCCGAGCTGGCGATCGGCGCCGCGGTCGGCCTCGCGGTCGGCAAGCTGGGCGCGTTCGGGATCAAGCACGTGGCACTGCCGTCCTCCGGCCTCTACCCGATCGCCGTCATGGCGCTCACCGTGCTCGCCTACGCGGGCGGCGCGCTGCTGCACGGCTCCGGCTTCCTCGCCGTCTACATCAGCGCGGTCATCCTGGGGAACGCCAAGCTGCCGCACGGCCCGGCGGTCCGGGGTTTCGCCGACGGCCTGGCCTGGATCGGGCAGATCGGCATGTTCGTGCTGCTCGGCCTGCTCTGCACCCCCGCCACCATGGGGTCGGCCGTGGTGCCCGCCCTGGTGATCGGCGGTGTGCTGGTCTTCCTGGCCAGGCCGCTGTCGGTGGTGCTCACGCTCACCCCGTTCAAGCTGCCCGCCCGCGAGCAGGCGCTGCTCAGCTGGGCCGGGCTGCGCGGGGCGGTGCCCATCGTGCTGGCCACCATCCCGATGGTGTCGGGCGCGCCGATGGCCCAGGACGTCTTCAACATCGTCTTCATCCTGGTCGTGGTCTTCACCCTGCTCCAGGGCCCGACCCTGCCCTGGGTCGCCAAGTGGCTGAAGATCTCCGAGGGCTCGATGGGCCAGGACCTCGGCATCGAGTCCGCACCCCTGGAGAAGCTGCACGGACACCTGCTGTCGGTGGCCCTGTCTCCGACCTCCCGGATGTCCGGCGTGGAGATCGGCGAGCTGCGGCTGCCGGCCGGCGCGGCGGTGACCCTGGTGGTCCGGGAGGGGAGCAGCTTCGTCCCGGACAAGGCCACCGTGCTGCGCGGCGGCGACGAACTGCTGGTCGTCACCACGGACGAGGTGAGCGAGGCCGCGGAGCGGCGGCTGCGGGCCGTGGACAAGGGCGGCAAGCTCGCCGGGTGGCTGTACGGCCGGTGACCATGGGGGCTTCGCCCAGCGTTCACCCGCCGTCGGCGGGACAGATTTGGATGTCCTCTGTATTGTGGAGGAAAGCGCGGCATCTACGCGCGTATATTCAGAACGATCGACACACCCCAGCATCTGTCTGAAGCAGAGTTGGCGCGACCGCTCGGCGGCCGCGGCCCGGATCCCGGCAACCACGCCGGGCCGGCCCGGTAACTACCCCGGTCGACGCGCGAGAGGACGACTCTCGGCGCCGTCGGGGCCACCCCATGCCCCTTCCGCGCTACCAGGCAGCAGGAAGGACGACCGTGACGGCCCGCCGAACGGTCGACAACGCCGCGGACACCCGCGCCACCCAGGTCACGCAGCCGGACACCCGACCGGGCACCGAGGCCGCCACCGACCCGGGCGCACCCGCCCGGGTCGGCTACGGCGCCCTGCTGCGCACCCCCGGAGCCTGGACGTTCCTCGCCCCCGCCCTCGCCGCGCGACTCCCGTACGCGATGCTCAGCCTGGGCATCGTCCTGCTGGTCCTGGACACCCACGGCTCGTACGGCACGGCCGGCAGCGTCGCGGCGGTCTCGGCCGTCGCCCAGGCCTTCATCGGCCCGCAGACCGGCCGGCTGGCCGACCGCTACGGCCAGGCCGCCGTGCTCGTCCCGAGCGTGATCGTGCACGCCGTCTCGGTCGGCACGCTGATCGCGCTGGCCCTGGGCCACGCCCCGGTCTGGACCCTCTTCCTCGCCGCCGCCCCGGCCGGCGCCAGCGTGCCGCAGGTCGGCGCGATGGTGCGCGCCCGCTGGGTCGCCAAGCTCTCCGCGGCGGGCACCGAGCAGTCGGCCCCCGGCCTGTCGGCGGCCAAGCTGAACACCGCGTTCGCCTTCGAGTCGGTGACCGACGAGTTCACCTTCGTGATCGGCCCGGTGCTCGCCGGCGCCATCGCCACCTCGGTCACCCCCGCCGCCGGGCTGATCGCCGAGGCCGCGCTGACCGTGGTCGGCGGGCTCGCCTTCGCCGCCCAGCGGCGTACCGCGCCGGCCCGCCACCCGCACCAGCCCGGCGCCCGGCGCGTCTCCGCGCTCTCCTCCCCCGGCGTGCGACTGCTGGCCGGCGCCTTCCTGGGCGTCGGCACCGTCTTCGGCGCGATGCAGGTCTCGGTGACCGCCTTCACCGAGTCGGTCGGCCAGCCCGGGGCCAACGGCACCGTGTACGGGATCTTCGCCGGCGGCTCGATGCTGGCCGGCGTGCTCTACGGCATGGTCGCCTGGCGCCAGGCCGCCCGGCACCGGATGCTCGCCAGCTACGCCCTGCTGGTCCTGGGCTGCTCGACGCTCTGGGCGATGCCCAACCTGGTCGCGCTGTCCGTGGCCGGACTGGTCTGCGGCCTGGCCATCGCGCCGACGCTGATCACCGGGTACACCCTGGTCGAGACGCTGGTCGCGGACGGCGCCAAGACCGAGGCCTTCACCTGGCTGACCGGTGCCATCGGGCTGGGCCTGGCCGTCGGGTCCACCGTGGCCGGGCGACTGATCGACGGACACGGGCCGTCGGCCGGGTTCCTGGTACCGGTGGTCGGCGCCGGGCTGGGCCTGGTCGCGCTCGTCTCGCTGCGCCACCTGCTCGTCGCGCCGGGTGCGCCGAGCACCGTGGTCGCGTCCGCCGGCGAGCGGAGCGCCGCACCGCAGCTGGTCGGGGCGGCCAAGGGCTGAGCCGCGACGGGTGGCGCGGCCGGTACGCCGGGCGGGGTGCGCGGACGTCGGGCGGGGTGCGCGGCTTGGCGCGCCGGACGGGGTGCGCGGCTTGGCGCGCCGGACGGGGTGCGCGGCGGGCGGGGCGACCCGGGGGGGGCGGGAACGGACGCTTCGGCGCGCCCCCGGCTCATCTCACATTCGAGTCGCTGGACTGATCCAGCGGAATGCCGCATCATTGACCATCGTTAGCACTCATCAGGCGAGAGTGCCAGGAGGAAGACAAGTGCCCACGTACCAGTACCAGTGCACCGAGTGCGGTAACGGCCTGGAGGCGGTGCAGAAGTTCACCGACGAGGCGCTGACCACGTGCCCCGACTGCCAGGGACGACTCCGCAAGGTCTTCTCGGCCGTGGGTGTGGTCTTCAAGGGTTCCGGCTTCTACCGGACCGACAGCCGTTCGTCGTCCAGCAGCTCCGTGAGCACCGGTTCGTCGTCGGCCGCGAGCTCGTCGGGCTCGTCCTCGGCGGCGTCCTCGACCTCGTCGGCGTCCTCGTCCTCGTCCTCGGGTGGCTCGACCGCTTCGGCGAGCCCGGCTCCGGCGGCGAAGCCGGCCGGCTGAGTCCGGACTTCGGAAGGCCCGTGGGCCCGCGCCACCGCGCGACCCACGGGCCTTTCGCCTGCCCGGGGGCGGGTGGCGGGGGCCGGGACGGGGCCGGGGGCGCGGGCATGGGTGCGGGTGCGGGTGCGGGTACGGGTGCGGGTCGCCCCGGCGGCGGCGTCAACCGGCCGCAGGTCGACTAGCTCGTACGGGTGTACGAAGTTGTCCACAGGGCCGAGTTGTCCACAGGCCTGGGGACAGGGCTTCCGTCGAGCGCGCGGGCCGCGCAGAGTCTGCGTCGGAAGAGCCGGTCCGCACCGCGGGCCGGCGCCCTGCGACTCACGGCGGTGCCCATGTCGACCACGAGCCTCCCCCCGCGCCTTCCCCTGCCGCTGCCCGCCCCGGCCGTCCCGCCACGACAGGAGGTGCCGCCGTTCCCGCCGATCCGACGCGGCGGCGGCCGCCTCCACCGGCTCCGCGGGGTCGCCCGGCACCGGGCCGGGGCACCCGCCCTGCTGCTGCTCACACTGGCGGCCACACTGGCCTGGGGGTCCGCCCGGGCGGGTCTGTCCCCGCCGGGGACCGCGCCGATCAGCCGGGCGGGTTGTCAATCGGGCGCCCTTGAAGATCACCCGTAACCGGACAACGACTTCGTCGTTCACGCGGCATGAAAGGCTTCAAGGAATTCCTGCTGCGCGGAAATGTCGTCGAACTCGCCGTCGCCGTCGTCATCGGCGCGGCATTCACCAACATCATCAACGCCTTCGTCAAGGGCGTGATCAATCCGATCGTCGGCGCCTTCGGGGCCAAGGACCTGGGCACCTACAGCTCGTGCCTCAAGGGGCCCTGCGAGGTGAGCGCGACCGGCGAGGTGACGACCGGCATCTTCATCCTCTGGGGCTCCGTGCTGAGCGCCATCCTGCAGTTCGTCATCACCGCGGCCGTCGTCTACTTCTTCCTGATCCTGCCCATGACCAAGCTCGCCGCCAGGCGCAAGAGCCTCGCCGAGATCCAGGCCGAGGCCGAGGCCAAGGAGGTCGTCCTGCTCACCGAGATCCGCGACGCGCTGGTCACGCAGCAGCGCTGAGCACGTTCCCCGTCAGCCGCCGTGGTGCGGCGGGCGCTGGCTCAGGTACCAGTCCAGCCCCCGTCCACCACTCTCCCCCGCCCCCGGGCGCCCTCCCCAGCCGGCGTCGGTGTCGTCGCCGGACTGCTGGTCCAACGGGTCCCGGAACACCAACCGGGCCTTCGTCGCCGCCCGGGCACCCGCGGCCGCGGCCCCGTCCGCCGTCCGCGCGTCGTCCGCCACCGCGTCATCCGTGCTACCGGCGTCGTCCACGCCGTCCTGCCTGGGCTCCTGCTCGGCCACCGGCCCGCCTCCGTCTCTCACCTGGTCCACTCCTCCAGCCTAGAAGCTCCCGCCCCGACCCCACGCCCGGCCTCCGAGCGCGCGCGGGGCCCGGCGCGGAACACGTCCGCACCGGACCCCTGCCGGCGACCGAGGGCCCGGTCACCGCGGCACCGTCCGTCGCCGCGGCGCCGGGGCGGCCGTCAACGCCGCCGGACGCCGTCAGGCGGCCTCGAAGCCCGCGTGGTCGGCGATCCGCTTCAGCTCGGCCAGCGCGTGCTTCTCGATCTGGCGGATCCGCTCGCGGGTCAGCCCGTGCTGCTTGCCGACCTCGGTCAGCGTCCGCTCCCGGCCGTCCTCCATCCCGTACCGCGACCGGATGATCGAGGCCGTCCGGTCGTCCAGGCGCCCGATGAGACCGTCCAGCTCCTCGCGGCGGAGCATGACCATCACGGCGTCCTCGGGGGAGGTCGCCCCGGTGTCCTCGACCAGGTCGCCGAACTGGGTCTCGCCCTCGTCGTCGACCGACATGTTGAGGCTCACCGGGTCACGCGCCCAGTCCAGGACGTCCTTGATCCGGGCCTCGGTGGTGTCCAGCTCGGCCGCGATCTCGGCCGGCTCGGGCTCGCGGCCCAGCTCCTTGGACTTCTCACGCTGGACCCGCCGGATCCGGCCGAGTTCCTCGACCAGGTGGACGGGCAGCCGGATGGTGCGCGACTGGTCGGCGATCGACCGGGTGATCGCCTGCCGGATCCACCAGGTGGCATAGGTGGAGAACTTGAAGCCCTTGGCGTAGTCGAACTTCTCCACCGCCCGCACCAGGCCGGCGTTGCCCTCCTGGATGAGGTCCAGCAGCGGCAGGCCACTGCGCGGGTAGCGCCGCGCGACGGCGACGACGAGACGGAGGTTGGAACGGATGAAGACGTCCTTGGCGCGCTCGGCGTCCTCGGCTATCGCCTCCAGCTCCTCACGCTTGACGCCCTTGGGGAGCTCCGCCTCCTCCAGGAGGTGCTGGGCGTACACACCGGCCTCGATCCGCAGCGAGAGCTCGACCTCCTCGGCGGCATCGAGCAGGGGCGTCCTGGCGATCTCGTCGAGGTACATGCCGACCAGGTCACGGTCGGCCTCAAGGTTGGTCGGGCGGGCCGCGCGAGTCCGGTCGGCCCTGTCGCGAACGACGGCACGGGTGGCCATGCTTGCTCCCTTTGCTGGTAGTGCCGGAGGTCTGCCTGCCTGCCCCGAGAGGGCAAGAAATGCGGGCCCCGGGGGGCTCACACGTAACGATCCAACGAACAGATTCCGGACAACATTCCCAAGTCGCTCAGATTCTTCCATCGATGCAGTATCCTGCCGGTTTTCACCGCGATCCTGGACGGAGGGTGACCGGCCCGCCACCACAGGTGCCAACCCGGTGACCGTTCCGGAGCGGTCGCCACAACCGGTCACCGCACTCGGCCGGCGCGGCCGACGGTCGGCGGCGACCGTCGACGAGCGCCCCCGACCGACCGGCTCCCGCCGAGGGGCGAACAGCCCTCGCGGGGCCACCGGCCGCTCCTTCGCACACTCTTCACTTCTCTGAACCCGCCGACGGTCGCCCGCGTTCCCGCACCGGGGCCGGGAACGGTCGCGCCCACCACCCCCACTCCTCGAAGCCGCGCGCGGACGCGCCCCGGCGCACGCAGGTTCTCCGCACAAAAGATGCCAAATCGCTATCGCCCCGGTGTCCGAACAGCACGACGCACTGGGAAGGTGTCAGCCATGCACCTGACCAACAGCTCGTCATCGCTCACCCCGCGTGATCGCCACCTGCTTCGGCACACGGCGCTCGCGGTGGGCTGTACCGCGCTGTTCGCCGTTCTGGCCGCCCTGGTGCAGACCGCGTGGTCGCCGCTCGCCGGCTTGGACCAGGGGTGGATCGACGGCATGCACGACTACGCCCGGGACCGAAGGGTCTGGGTCGCCTCGGTGCAGATGCTCTCCGACATCGGCGGCACCATCACCATGCGTACGCTGCTCGGCGTGGCCGCGGTCTGGCTCTGGCTGATCGGCGCCCGGGTGCTGGCCTCCTGGGTCGCCGCACAGGCCCTGGTCGGCTGGGGCCTCCTCTGGGTGCTGAAGCTCTCCTTCGACCGGCCCCGGCCGCACTTCACCGACCCGGTCGCGCACGCCGGCGGGCCGGCCTTCCCGTCCGGGCACGCGATGGCCTCCGCGATCACCTGTGCCGTCCTGGTCGGACTGGTCTGGCACCGGGCGTCGCGCGGCGGACGGATCACCGCCTGTTCGATCGCCGCGCTGACGGTCCTGACGATCGGCTGGACCAGGATCGCCCTCGGTGTCCACTGGCCGAGCGACGTCCTGGGCGGGTGGCTGGCCGCCGGATTCGTCCTCGGTTCGGTCACCGTCGTCGTCGAACTCCGGCGGCCCGGCGCGCTGGCCCGGGACGTCCGACGGGTCAACTGGCGGACCAGACCGAGGGTCCAGCGGGTGCTGGTCTCCCCGACGGCGCCGGTGCCCTACGACCCGGCCTTCGAGGAGGCCGTCGACCGCCCGGACGGCGCGGCCGGCTGAGCGGACGACCGACCGGTCGAGCGGGACGGTCCGGCTCGGAGAAGGTCGGCTCGGAGCGGGTCGGCTCGGAGCGGCGCGCCGGACCTGCGGGCGGGGTGGCCCCGACCGCGTCCGGCCCACCGGGTACCCCATAATCTGGCCGCCATGCCGCTCCCCTCGACGCCCGACCGCCCGTCCGTCTCCGCCGACCACCCGGACCGGCCGCTGCGGATCGCCGCCGCCCAGGCCCAGGCCGTGGCCGGCGACATCCCCGCCAACGTCGCGACCGTCGCCGAACTGGTCCGCGAGGCCGCCTCGGCCGGGGTCCGCCTGGTGCTCTTCGCCGAGAAGTTCCTGTCCGGCTACGAGCCCGAACTGATCCGGACCGACCCGCTCAAGTACAGCGTCCAGCCCGGCGACCCCCGGCTGGCGCCGATCGCCGACGCCTGCCGGGAGAGCGGCACCGCCGCCGTCGTCGGCGCGGCCGTACGGGACGCCGACGGCGGACTGCGGATCTCCGCCCTCGTCTTCGGCCCGGACGGTTCGCTCGCCACCCGGTACGACAAGCAGTACCTCTTCAAGTCCGAACGGGACACCTACCGCCCGGGCGACACCGACCGCACCCTCCAACTCGACGGCTGGCGGCTCGGCCTGGGCATCTGCTACGACTCCGGCTTCCCCGAGCACGCCCGCGCGGCCGCCCTCGACGGCTGCCACGCCTACCTGGTCGGCGCCCTGTTCAGCGTGGGCCACGGCCACCACGAGTCCCGCACCTGGTTCCCGGCCCGCGCGCTCGACAACACCCTCTACACGGTGCTGGCCAACCACATCGGCGTCACCGGTGACTGGCAGACCTGCGGCGCCAGCGCCGTCTGGTCCCCCGACGGCCGCCTCCTCGCGGAGGCCGGCCCGGACCGGCGCGAGCTGGTCGTCGTCGACCTCGACCCGGAAGTGCTGCGCGCGACCCGCGAGAGCGAGAGCCTGCTCGCCGACCTCGCCGGCCGGCCGCCCGTCACCGCGCGGGAGCGATCCCTCCTCGGGTGACCCACCGGTCGGGGCCGTGGGCGACCACGGCCCCGACCGGGCCGTCCGACGGTCGCGCGAGCCGGTACGCCTCGGTGCGCCCCACCCGGGCACCACTGACGCACCGCCAGAAGCACGCCGGACGGCAGTCCCCATCGGCGTGGTCCCGCTCCCCTGATCGCTCGGTGAGCCGCACCGCCCCCGCCCGGGTCACGGCTCGCCCGGACCGGTCGCCGGCGCGGGACCGAGCGGGCGGCACGGCCCGCCGAAACGCCACAGGCCCTCCAGCCGGATCGGCGGAGGGCCTGTGACCCGCATATTCACTGTGCCCCAGGCAGGATTCGAACCTGCGACACCGGCTTTAGGAGAGCCGTGCTCTATCCCCTGAGCTACTGAGGCGGGGTCGTTCGCGGTCGGGCGGCGCGCATGGTGCGAGGAGCCCCGGCCGACCGCTGACAGCCTAGCGGATCGGGGCGTGGCCACGCCGGGAAGGGCCGTCGATCGGGGGCGACCGTCGACCTGGAGCGGGGCCGGGGGCGGGCCGGCCCCGGCCGCCGGAGTCCGCGCGACGGGTGCGCCTACCGGTGGGAGCATGGGAAAGGTCCTGGTGGCGCCGGCGACGGGGCGTCACATCCTGCCCAGGTGGCCCGGCGCGGAACGGATCCCCCGCCCCTCCCGGCCCGCCGGCAGCACCGCATGACCGCGAGGACGAGGCGTTTCACCATGAGAGCAGCCGGCCGCCCGCACCCGGTCCGCCGGGTCGCGGGACAGGTGTGGCTCTGGCCGGCGCCGGCGATGCTCTGTGTGGGCGGCTACGAGCTGGGGATCCCGGAGCTGTGGCGCGACGAGGTGACGACCTGGACGGTGGCCACCCGCTCGCCCGGCGATCTGCTCGGGCTGCTGCGGCACACGGACGCCAGCAACGGCGCGTACTACCTGTTGATGCACGTCTGGACATCGGTGTTCGGCGACTCCGCGACCGCGCTGCGGCTGCCCTCCGTGCTGGCGATGGCCGGGGCCGCCGCCTTCGTGGCGCTCACCGCGCAGCGGCTGTTCGGCGGCCGGGTGGCGGCGATCAGCGGCGGGCTGCTCTTCACGGCGGTGCCGCAGATCTCGCGGTACGCGCAGGAGGCCCGCTCGTACGCCGTGGTGACCTGCGCGGTCGCGGGAGCCACCTGGTTCCTGCTGCGTGCGCTGGACCGGCCGACGCCGCGGCGCTGGGCGCCGTACTGCGGGGCGATGGCGGTGGCGGGCGCCGGCCACCTGATCGCGTTCGCGACGCTGGCCGGCCAGTCGGCCGTGGTGCTGCTGCATCTGTGGCGGACGCGGGGTGCCGTGCGGCGGCGGCTGCTCCGGCAGTACCCCGCGGCCGTGCTGGTGGCGACGCTGCCGGTGGTGCCGGTGGTGGTGCTGGGCAGTCGGCAGTCCGGTCGCCAGCTGGGCTGGATCGGCACGCCGACCTTCGACCAGCTGCGGCACTTCGGTGAGCCGCTGTTCGGTTCGGCCGGGGTGTTCCACACCTTCGTCCTGCTGGGCCTGCTCGCGCTGGTGGGGCCCGGGCACCGCCTGCCCTCGCTCCAGTTGCTGCTGCTCGCGGTGGTGCCGGTGGTCGCCGTCTGGCTGGTGTCGCGGGGCAGCACCTCGTACTTCGTCGACCGCTACCTGCTCTTCACGGTGCCGGCCTGGGCCGCGCTGGCCGGCGGCGCGGTGCAGACGGTCTACTCCGCGGTGGCGGCGGCCGCACGGCGCAGCCGGACGCCGCGGCAGGTCCGGGCCGCGGGCGCGGTGCTGGCGGTCGGGCTGATCGCGGTGCCCGCCGTGGTGGCGCTGCCCACGCAGTCCTTGGTGCGCTACCCGGGCTCGCACTCCATGTCCCGTGCCCCGTACCGGGCGGCGGCCGCCCTGATCACGGCCGGCTACCGGCCCGGGGACGGGCTGGCGACCCCACTCGGCGACCAGGGGTGGGCGATGGTCGGGGACGGTGTCTCCTACTACCTGCCGAAGGGCGTCCGGCCGTACCCGGTCTTCGTCGACCGCACCGCCGTCCAGGCCCGGAGCCTCTTTCCGACCACCTGTCCGCGGCCGGCCGCGTGCCTGGGGCCGGGGCAGCGCGTCTGGCTGGTCGTGCTGGGAAACACCACCGACCCGCTGGGCGTCGTGCCGGCGGAGCAGGCGCGGGCCCTGCGGGCCAGGTACGGGCCACCCGAACGGGTGACACCGCTCGGCGGGATGACCCTCGCGCTGCTGGACGGCGCCACCCACTGAGCCCGGCCCGCTCGCGCTCCGGTCCGGCACCGTCACGACGGAGGTCCGCCCCGGATGCGGCCGTCCGGCGGTCGGGCGACCATGGAGCACGGTGACCAGGGCGCTTCCGGCGGCCCGCCCGTCCACGGTCGGGACATGCCCCAGGAGGACGCCTGTGAGCGAGCACCCGGTCGGGCGGGCGGCCCGGCTGAAGAAGCGTTCGGCGGAACTGGCCGGCCGGGCGCGCGAGCTCCCCGAGCAGGTCCCGTTGGTGGGCCGGGCGATCGGCCAGCTGCTGCGGGTCAACCTCCTGGACTGCGCCACCCGGCTGGCCGCCCAGGCGTTCCTGAGCGCGCTGCCCGCACTGTTCGTGGTGGCGGTGTTCACGCCGGCCGCGGTCCGCGAGGGCCTGGTCCGCTCGCTCCGCAAGGAACTGGGGCTGGAGGGCGCCGCACAGCAGTCGCTGCAGCAGATGCTGCAGACCAGCCATGAACAGGAGACCAGCATCGGCCTGATCGGCGCGCTGGTGACGCTGATCTCGGCGACGACGCTGAGCCGGGCGATGCAGCGGGTCTGCGAACGCTGCTGGGAGCTGCCCAAGTCGGGGTCCCGGGTGGCGGCGTGGCGCTGGCTGGTCTGGCTGCTGGTGTGGCTGGTCTGCCTGGTGTTCCAGACACCGGTACGGGACGGCTTCGGCCTGGGCGCCTGGCTCGGGATCCCGCTGACCTTCCTCGATGCCACGGCGCTCTGGTGGTGGACGCAGCACCTGCTGCTGGTCGGCCGGGTGCGCTGGCTGCCGCTGCTGCCGGGGGCACTGCTCTGCGGGGCGGTGGTGGTGGGGCTGGGCATCGCCGCACGGGTCTACCTGCCGCGTGCCATGGGGCACAGCGTGACGCAGTTCGGCCCGTACGGGGTGGTCTTCACGGGTCTCTCCTGGCTGATCGTGACGTTCACCGGGCTGACCCTGGCGATCGCGTTGGGCCGGGTGGTGGCGGAGGAGGAGACGATCGCGCACTGGCTGGGTTCCCGTACCGAGCCGGGCGTCTGGGGCGGCGCCCGGTTGGATCCGGCCGAGGCGGACGGGGTCGGGGACGGGGCGGCCGGATCCGAGACCGGTTCGGACGAGGGCGGCGCGGACGAGGGCGGCGGCGCGGGCGGGCCCCGGACCGAGGGGCCCCGCGCCGGCTGACGCGCCTCGGCGGGGGGGCCCCGGCCCCGCGTACCCCCCCCCCCGGCGGGGGGATAAAAAACAAAAAAAACCCCACAAAACAAAAACCAAAAACAATAAAA
>NZ_JBHYYB010000015.1:85445-145493 GCF_042752535.1 Kitasatospora sp. NPDC059327
TGGGGCCGGGGGGGGCGGGCCGGGGGGGGGCGGGGGGGGGGGCCCCCGCCCCGCGGGCCCCGCCCCCGCCCCCGGGGCCGGGGGGGGTCCCGGGGCCCCCGGGCCCCCCCGCCGAGGGGTGTCCTGCGGTCCGTGCGGAGAGTCAGAGCGTCCGGGTCAGCCGGGACAGGATGGACGGTGGGGCCAGATCGGCCTGCAGGACCACCGGGACCTCGACCTTGTCGTCACCCGCGCCCACGCTCAGCACGCCGACCTGGGCTCCCGCCTTGGCCGTGTGGCCGATCTTCGCCGGGTCGAGGGTGAGCGTGCCGCTGACGCCGGGGAACCCGGCGACGGTGAGGTCCTTGGCGGCGACGACCGGGACCGTGCCGCCGAGCCCGTCGTCGACCCGGCCGACGACGTCACCCTGCTTCGCGAGGGTCTGGCCGGTCAGTCCGTTCTGGGCGGCCTGGATCTGCTTGGCGCTGACGTTCTGGACGATCTTGAGGATGCTGGGCTCGGCGCTGGTCGCCGGCTGGCCCAGGGTGACGCCGAGGATGAGCCGCTTCACCCCGCCGATCTCCTTGTAGGCGGCCCACATCAGGCAGCCGCCGGCCGGGGTGCTGGAACCGGTCTTGACGCCGATGATGCCGTTCTTCGGGGAGATCAGGGTGTTGGTGTTGGAGATCTTCTGGTTGTTGAAGGTGGTGTCCGGGGTCGAGACGATCTGCCGGAAGATCGCGTCCTGCATCACCTGCTCGGCCAGCTTCAGCTGGTCCTTGGCGGTGCTCTTGGTGTCCGGGCTGAAGCCGGCCGGGTCGGTGTACGTGGTGTTGCCCATGCCGAACTTGGCGGCGGTGTCGTTCATCTTCTTGACGAACGCGTCCTCCGAGCCGGCGTCCCAGCGGGCCAGCAGCCGGGCCACGTTGTTGGCCGACGGCAGCATCAGCAGCTCCAGCGCCTCGTACTGGGTGAGCTGCTGGCCCTCGGTGAGGGTGACCCGGGACTCGTCGACGTTGCCGGACTCCTGGGCCGCCTGCTTGTCGACGGTGATCTTCGGGCCGCTCTCCCCCTTCTTGAGCGGGTGCGACTGGAGGATCAAGTAGGCGTTCATGACCTTGGTGACACTGGCGATCGACGCCGGCGTCTCCGGGCCGGAGTTGCCGAGGCTGCCGACACCGACCACCTCGGCGGCCGACTGTCCCTTGGCCGGCCAGGCCAGGTCGAGCGGGTCGCCGCCGAAGCCGAAGCTGCCCGGGGCGGTCAGCTTCACCCTGGCGTCCGGCAGCGGGCGGAGCAGCTGGGCGAGCACCACCGCACCGAGGACGACGGCCAGGAAGACGGTCCAGATGGTGATCCGCTTGAGCGCGCGGCGTAGCGGTGAGACGGGTCGCGCGTTGAGCGCCGCCAGCACCTCCATCGCCTCGGCCGTCGTTTCCGGACGGGGCGACGGCTCCGGGGCCGGCAGCGGCTCGGGGGCGGGCAGCGGCTCGGGCCTCGGCAGCGGCGGCGCGGGCGGCAGCGGCCGGGGGTCGGGGGTGGGGAGCGGCTCGGGGGCGGGCCTCGGGGCCGGCGCGGGGGTCGGCTTCGGCGCCGGCGTCGGCGCGGGCTCCGGTTCGGGTACCGGCTCCGGTTCGGGGACGGGCCGGGGCGCCGGGTGCGGCTCGGGGACCGGCTCGGGCACGGTGCCCGCGCCGGGGCCGGTGGCCCGCGGGGACCGGGGCTTCTCCAACTTCTCGGTCTGCCCGACCTGGCCGGCCCGGCCCGTCGGCCGCGGAGGCTTCGGCTGCTCGGCGGCCGCCGGCTGCTCAGGAGTCTTCGACTCTGCGGCGGCCTTCGGTTCCTCGGCGGGCTCGGCGGGGTCGGTGGATTCGGCGGGCGCGGCGGGCTCGGCAGGTCCGGCGGGCGCGGCCGCGGGCTTGCCCGAGCCGGCGGCTCCCGTCCGCATCGCGAGACGCGGGTCGGGACCGGTCGGGCGCCCGGGCTTGCCGGCGGGCGCGTCGGCCGACGGCTTCACCGCCGGATCCACCTGGCCGGCGTCGGTTCCCACCGGAGAACGGAGCTCGTCGGGGAGCCGCAGCGCGGTGGTCGCGTTGTCAACGGGGAGGCGGAGCGCGGTGGTCGCGTTGTCCACGGGAAGGCGGAGCACGGTGGTCTTGCTGTCCACATCCCGGACACGGAGCTGGACCGTGGAGCCCGGCCCGGCCTGGCCCGCGGCCCCGCCCGTGGCCCCGCCCGTGGACCTGGTCGGCTCAACGGCGGCGACGGCAGCGACGTCCGAAGCGGCGCCCGACGCGGTGGCCGGAGCGTCCGAACCAGCGCCCGACGCGGCATCGGCACCGGCCTCCGGGTCGGGCCCCGGACCCCCGGGCGCGTCCGCGCCGACCGCCTCGGTGTCCGTCGCGGCATCGGTGCCCGTCGCGGCGTCGGCGTCCTCCGGCACGGCCGGTTCCGCGGTCGTCGCCGGCACCGAGGCGCCGGCGACGACACCGCCCCGTTCCTCGTCCCGCTCACGGCTCCGCTCGCCGTCCCGCAGCACCCTGTCGGGGGACTCGCCCACGTAACCCAGCCTCCTCAACGACCGGCGGGGCACCGGCAGACCCGATTTCGGGAAGCCGACGCCCCGCCCCGTGTACTTGTACAGTCTCCGCCACCGGCGACCGTTCCGGCCGCCCACACCCCGCCCGACCGGCGCTTATTGCCGCCGCACGGCCGCACCGCGGTCCGTTCACCGGTCAGACGCCGGGCCTGCCTCCGTCGGTTCCCCGTCGCCCTCGCAAGGTCACGATTCGGAGGCGTACTCGACAAGCCCGTGTGAGAGGCGTCACGCTGTCATTCATCCACGCGGGGAGGCTTGGATGGGCAAGAGCCGCAGAACTGTTCCCGAGGAACTCTTGCTGCTCGCCTTGGACCCGACCACGGGTACCACGGCGCAGCCGCAGACCCTCGACCTCGGACTCGCCGGGGCCCAGCTCGTCGAGCTGTCCCTGGCCGGACGGATCGTCCCGGAAGGCGATCGGATCGCCGTGGTACTGCCACGGCCGACAGGCGACCCGACCCTGGACCACGCACTGGAACTGCTGCGCCGACGCGGCAGTCCGGTTCGCGCGGCGCACTGGATCGGTGGGCCCCGGCTGGGGCTCAGGCAGACGTATCTGGCGCACCTCGAACGGTGCGGCATGGTCACGGCCGTGCCTGGCCAGATGTGCGGCGTGCTGCCGACGACGCGCTATCAGGCGTCCGACGACTGCACCAACGCCGCGATCAAGCAGCGGCTGGACACGGCGATCCGCACCGGCGTACCGCCGGACCCGCGGACGGCCGCGCTGGCCGCGCTGGCTCATTCGGTGGGTCTGGGCAAGCACCTGTACCCGGGCAACGAAGGACGGTCCTCGCGGTCACGGCTGCGGGACCTGATCCGTTACGACCCACTGGGCGGGATGGTCGCGCACGCCGTGATGGACGTGCAGAACGGCTTGCCCTCGCAGCAGAACCGTTCACCCCAGGGCGGCGGCGGCACACCGATCGGCGCGGACCGGCCCGGTCCGCGTGCGGCGGGCCGCAGCACTGGCAGCGGCGGCCGGGTCGTGGCGCCTCGCGTCGGCGTGCGCTGACACGTCGCCGCCAGCGGCGGGCGCACGGCAGCGCCCCGACCCACCCGCACCTTCCGTACAGCGCCCACCGCACGACCGCACCGACGAACCACGGCACCACCCGAACCACGGCACCACCCGAACCACCCGAACCACCGCACTGTCCGCCGCTCGACCGCGTCGGGCACCCGGGTGCGACCGGAGCACCGCCCGGGCCGATCCGGGGCAGCGTGCGGGACGGCGCACGCCACACCATCCGCGCCGCCGTCCGACGGTGAGCAACCAGCAGGAAGAAGGGGCGGTCGCCCGCGACGGAAGTCGCCGGCGACCGCCCCTCCGCCGTCCCGGTGGGCGGGCCCGGGGCATCTCCGCGAGGCCCTGTCCCGTCGGCCCGAGCATGTGCCACCAGCACGTGTACGGGCGCACACCGCGTCCCGTACGACCACCGCACCGCCACCGCAGCACCACCGATCGAGCCGCACCGCCGCCCTACCACTCGGGGACGCCCGCTGTCTCGCCAAAGCGCTTTTCCGATGATGTGTTCTACTGCGCTCCTGCGATTCCCCGGCGGCGACCTGATCCAAGGTGACATGCTGCTCAAAGTCAGGGGGGTTGGTCCCAATTTCCACTGTGTTCCGAGGACTGCCGTTCCAACGATCACCAGAGGTCCGGCCGGAGGTCGACGTGTCCGCGAACATCAACCCCACCGTGCGCCGCAGGCGCCTGGGCTCCGAACTCCGCAAGCTGCGCGAGGGCCTGGCGATGACGGCGGAGGAGGTGGCCGGCCGCCTGATGGTCTCCCAGTCGAAGATCAGCAGACTGGAGAACGGGCGCCGCAGCATCAGCCAGCGCGACGTGCGCGACCTCTGCGACGTCTACAACGTGACCGACGATTCCATGCGGGCCAGCCTGATGGAGATGGCCCGGGAGTCCCGGCAGCGCGGCTGGTGGCACGACTTCAACGACATGCCGACCCCGTACAGCGTCTACATCGGACTGGAGGCCGAGGCCTCCTCGATCCGCGCCTACGAGTCCTCGTTCGTCCCCGGGCTGCTGCAGACCGACCTGTACGCCCAGGCGGTGGTCGAGGGCACCCAGCCGGACACCGACGCGCTCTCCGTCCAGCGGCGGGTGCAGGTCCGGATGAAGCGCCAGGACCGCGTCAACGGCGAGAACCAGCTGGGCAGTCTCTGGACCGTCATAGACGAGGCGGTGCTGCGCCGCGAGGTGGGCAACCGGGCGGTGATGGCCGACCAGCTGAAGCACATGCTGGAGCTGAGCCAACGCCCGAACATCACGATCCAGGTGATCCCGTTCTCGCACGGCGCCCACCCCGGCATGACCGGGACATTCTCCCTGTTGGAGTTCCCCGAGTCAGCCGATTCCACGGTTGTCTACTTCGAAGGGGTGACGAGCGATCTCTACCTGGAGAAGGAAGCCGACGTGCGCCGCTATACCAGTCTCTACGACCACTTGCGGGCGGCGGCGCTCGGGGTGGTCGAGAGCCGGTCACTGATAGCCACGATTGAAGAGGGATACCACGCATGAGCACCACCTTCGAGAACGGGACGACCTGGCGGAAGAGCACCCACAGCGGCGGCAACGGCGCCTGTGTGGAGATCGCCACGCCGGTGGCGGACGCCGTCGCGGTACGGGACTCCAAGGATCCGCAGGGCCCGCAGCTGCATTTCTCGGCCGAGGCCTGGAAGGCGTTCGCCATCGATGCCGGAGCAGGGGTGTTCGGCGGCTTCTGAGCCGTCGCACCGTTCTCGGCGCAGTTGCCCGTAGCGGTGTCCGCCGCCCTCCCCCGGGGCCGCGGGCACCGCTGCGGGCACCTACGTGTCCGGGGACGGAGACGGCCCGGACGGAGACGGCCCGCGCGCGGAGGACCCGCCGCCGGACGGCGCGGACCGTCAGCCCAGCACCGGGTAGCGGGTCGCCCAGGCGGCGCCCTCCGGGGTGTCCCGGCCGTGCAGCTCCGGCCCGTGCATCAGCTCCAGCACGAAGTCGTCGGCCAGTTCGAGCAGCGCGCCGCGCCCCTCCAGGCCGGCCACCAGACCGGGCGGCAGGGCGGTGTCCCCGTGCAGCACCCCGAGCAGGTTGCCGCAGATCGCCCCGGTGGAGTCGCTGTCCCCCGAGTGGTTCACCGCGAGCAGCAGGCCCGAGCGCACGTCATGGGCGACCAGTGCGCAGTACACCCCGATCGCCAGCGCCTCCTCCGCGACCCAGCCCTCCCCCAGCGCCTCGACCCGCTCGGCCGACGGCTCCCCGGCCCGCACCGCGTCCAGTGCCGCCCGCAGTGCCGCCGTGGTCTCCTCGTGCGCCGGCCGCTCGGAGAGCAGCGCCAGCGCCAGGTGGACGCCTTCCTCCAGGGTGCCGCCGCGGGCCACCGTCTGGACGATCACCGCCAGCGCACCGGCGGAGAGGTAGCCGGTGGGGTGGCCGTGCGTCAGCACCGAGCACTCCACCGCCAGCTGGAAGACCAGGCCGGGCTCCCAGGTGGTGAGCAGCCCGAACGGAGCGGCCCGCATCACCGTGCCGCAGCCCTTGGAGTGCGGGTTCTTGGGTACCTCCAGCGTGCCGAGGCGGTCCGCGTCCGGGCCGGAGAGGCCGGACAGGCAGGCCTGGCCGGGGGCGCGCTGCGCGTACAGCCACTCCTCGCGGCCGAGCCAGCCGAGGTCGGCGCGTCGCTCGTCCGGACCCCAGTCCCGCTGTGTGGCGGCCCAGCGCAGGTAGGCGAGGTGGAGGTCGGTGGGCGGGTGCCAGCTGCCGGTGTCCCGCCGGATGTGGGCGCGGATCAGCCCGTCCACCGTGAAGAGGACCATCTGGGTGTCGTCGGTGACCGCCCCGAGCCGCCCGTAGGCGGGGATGTAGCCGGTCACCCCGTGCGGACCGTGCACCGCGCGGATCTTCTCCAGCGACTCGAACTCGATGCCCGCACCGAGCGCGTCGCCGATCGCGCCGCCGAGCAGACAGCCCCGCACCCGGCTGCGGAAGTCCTGCTGCTGGGCTCGTGACCACAGTGGCATCACGCCGGGGTGCCTTTCGTCCGGGGATCGGGCCGCGCGACGCACGGCCGGTCGCGCGCCCTCGCACTGTATTCGAATGGCTGAACAAGTCGAGCGATTCCCTCGAACACCAGCACTTCAACAAAATGTTGCTGTTCCGCCATGCGCAGGCCACGGCCGACCACCCCGGACTGCCTACCGTCCCGGGCCATGACCATCTCCCGCACCCGCCTGGCCACCGCACTCGCGCTCACCGGCGCCCTGGCCCTCGGCACCCCGGCGCTCGCCGTCGCCGCACCGGCCGGCTCCCCCGCCCCGGCCGCCGCCCGGCACTCGGCACACGCCATCCCCTTCACCGCCGCCACCGTCACCCAGCAGGCCGACGGCGGCTTCACGCTGACCTGGACCGCCCCCGGCGCCCTCGGCGTCACCGTCTACGCCGGCACGGACCCGGACGACATCCGCCACCGCAAGGCGGTCGCCAAGGGTGCCGGCACCGCCACCGTGACGGTGTCCGGCCTCGCCGCCGCCGACCGCTGGTACTTCGAGCTGGTCCCGGACCGCGGCGCGCCGCTGGTCGTCGCCGACCGCTCGCTGCACCTCGCCTCCGCGCCCAACTTCCGCGACGCGGGCGGCTACCGCACCGCCGACGGCCAGTGGGTCCGGATGGGCGTCGTGTACCGCTCCAGCGACCTCTCCAAGCTCACCGAGCCGGACCTCGCCAAGCTGCGCCGGCTCGGCATCCGGACCGTCTTCGACCTGCGCACGCCCGCCGAGCAGAAGACCGCCCCGGACCGCCTCCCGGCCGGCGCCACCGCCGTGAACGCCAACGTGCTCGGCGTGGCCGACACCGGCGCCTTCAACGTCACCACCCCGCAGGCCGCCGTCCAGGCGATGATCGACGCCGAGCGCACCATGGTCTCCGCCGACAGCGCCCGGACCGCGTACCACTCGGTGCTCAACTCCCTGGTCGAGCGCGACGACGAGAACGTCCTCTTCCACTGCACCGCCGGCAAGGACCGCACCGGCTGGGCCTCCGCCGCGCTGCTCACCGCCCTCGGCGTGCCGCGCGCGACCGTCGAGGCCGACTACCTGGCCAGCAACACCTACCGGGCCGCCGAGAACGCCGCCACCCTGGCCCAGCTGCCGCCGGCCTACCAGGCCGTCTACAAGCCGCTGCTGGAGGTCCGGGCGGAGTACCTCGCCGCCGGCTTCGACGAGGCGCAGAAGAAGTACGGCACCTTCGACGGCTACCTGAAGTCCGGTCTGGGCCTGGACGCGCGGGACCTGCGCGACCTGCGCGGCCAGTTGCTCGTCGGCTGAGCCGGCCGGTCCTCCGAGCGGTCGTGGGGCGCACCGCCCCGCGGCCGCTCAGAGCGCGCAGCCGTTCCCGTTGTCGTGGTCGCCGACCAGCAGGTCGACAGTGGCGTAGGCCTCCAGCGCGCCGAGCAGTCCCAGCACCACGGCGACCACGGCCGCGGCCACCAGCAGGACGGGACGCCGCCGGGCCCAGGCCGCGATCAGGCCGGCGACCGCCGAGGCCGACAGGCTCAGCAGGGGCGCCGCGACGGCCGCGACCCGGACCCGGGCGGGCAGCGGATCGTTCGGACGGCACAACCCCCAGACCAGCTGCCGGTGGGTCTCCTGCGCGTAGACCTCCAGCCCCCAGCCGGCCACGGCCACCACCAGCGACAGGCCGAGCACGGCCCAGCGCACTCCTTCGCGGGCGCCCGGGCCGGCCACCCACCACTGGCCCCGAAGCCCCGTGCCGCCGTCCGTCGCCTCCACCGTGACCCCGTTCGTCGTCCGTCGTCCGTCGTCCGTCGTGGCGGTCGGCTCCTCGGACCGTCACGACGTGGACGCCTCCACCGGGCCGCCGGGTTCCCGGGGCCCGGCGGCCGGCGAACCCGGCGACCGCGGCGCTCAGTCCAGGACCGGCAGCAGCTTCGGCAGGTGACCGTCCGAGGCCAGGGCGGCCGCCTGTCGCTCGGCGGGCACCTCGCCGTAGGTGGTGGTGCGCTGACGGTGGGGACGCCCGGCCGCCTCGGCGATCGCCCGGAGGTCCCGGACCGACTTGTAACTGCCGTACGCCGAACCGGCCATGCGCGAGATGGTCTCCTCCATCAGCGTGCCGCCCAGATCGTTGGCGCCCGAGCGGAGCATCTCGGCCGCGCCCTCGGCCCCCAGCTTCACCCAGCTGGTCTGGATGTTGGGAATGTGCGGGTGCAGCAGCAGGCGTGCCATCGCGACCACCGCCCGGTTGTCCCGCGCGGTCGGCCCGGGCCGGGCGATGCCGGCCAGGTAGACCGGGGCATTGGTGTGGATGAACGGCAGCGTCACGAACTCGGTGAACCCGCCGGTGCGCTGCTGGATCTCCGCCAGCAGCCGCAGGTGCCCGAGCCAGTGCCCCGGCGTGTCCACGTGCCCGTACATCATCGTGGACGAGGAACGGATGCCCAGCTCGTGCGCGGTGGTGACGACCTCCACCCAGGTCGCGGCGGGCAGCTTGCCCTTGGTGAGCACCCAGCGGACGTCGTCGTCCAGGATCTCGGCGGCCGTGCCCGGGATGGTGTCCAGCCCGGCCGCCTTGGCCTCCTGCAGCCAGTCGCGGACGGAGAGTCCGGTCCGGGTCGCGCCGTTGACCACCTCCATCGGCGAGAAGGCGTGCACATGGATGCCGGGCACCCGCTCCTTGACCGCGCGCGCGATGTCGAAGTAGGCGGTGCCGGGCAGGTCGGGGTGGATCCCGCCCTGCATGCAGACCTCGGTGGCACCGACCTCCCAGGCCTGCGCGGCCCGGTCGGCCACCTGCTCCAGGGAGAGCGTGTAGGCGTCCGCGTCGGTGCGGCGCTGGGCGAAGGCGCAGAACCGGCAGCCGGTGTAGCAGACGTTGGTGAAGTTGATGTTCCGGGTGACGCAGTAGGTGACGTCCTCGCCGACCGCCGCGCGGCGCACGTCGTCGGCGATCCGGCAGAGCGCGTCCAGCGCCGGGCCGTCCGCGTGGAACAGCGCCAGCGCCTGGTCGTCCGTCAACCGCGTCGGGTCGTCGGCCGCGACCGCCAGTGCCCCGCGCAGATCGCCGGCCAGCCGCTCGGGAGCGCCCTTGGCGAGCATCTGCTCGCGCAGCACCTGCCAGTCCCCGTACACGTCCTCGAAGTCGGCCCGACGATCGCCGGTGCGGCCCTCGGTGTCGATGGCGGTGTGCAGGTCCGTCCGCCCGTAGGAGGCGGGCAGGTCCTCCGGCTCCTGCCAGGGGTGCCCCTGGACCACCGCGTCCGGGCGGGCCAGACCGGTCTGCGGGTCGGACAGCGCCCGGACGTGCGGCAGCACCCGCGGATCCAGCCAGGGCTCGCCGTGCCGAACGTACTCGGGGTAGATCGCGAGCCGCTCCCGCAGTTCGAACCCGGCCGCCGCCGACCGCTCCGCGAGCCGGTCGATCTGCGGCCAGGGGCGCTCGGGGTTCACGTGGTCGGGCGTCAGCGGCGAGACGCCGCCCCAGTCGTCGATCCCCGCGCCGATGAGCCGCTCGTACTCGCCGTCCACCAGGTTCGGCGGCGCCTGCAGGCAGGCGGCCGGGCCCATGATGTGCCGGGCCACCGCGACGGTGGCGACCAGCTCGTCCAGCTCGGCGTCGGGCATGCCGCGCATCGCCGTGTCCGGCTTGGCGCGGAAGTTCTGCAGGATCAGCTCCTGGATGCCGTGGTACGCCCGGGAGACCCGGCGCAGCGCGAACAGCGACTCCGCACGCTCCTCGTACGTCTCGCCGATGCCGATCAGCAGCCCGCTGGTGAACGGCACCGAGCTGCGCCCGGCGTCCTCCAGCACCCGGAGCCGGACGGCCGGTTCCTTGTCGGGCGAGCCGTAGTGCGGGCCGCCCGGCTCACTCCAGAGCCTGGTCGCGGTGGTCTCCAGCATCATGCCCATGGAGGCCGAGACCGGCTTGAGCCGTTGGAAGTCCGTCCAGCTCAGCACCCCGGGGTTGAGGTGCGGCAGCAGACCGGTCTCCTCCAGGATCCGGATGGACATCGCCCTGACGTAGGCGATGGTGTCGTCGTAGCCGTGGGCGTCCAACCACTCACGGGCCTCGGGCCAGCGGTCCTCCGGCTTGTCCCCGAGCGTGATCAGGGCTTCCTTGCAGCCCAGTTCGGCACCGCGCCGGGCCACCTCCAACACCTCGTCCGGCGACATGAACATCCCGTGGCTCCGCCCGGGAAGCGCGCCCGCGGTGCCCTGCGCGGCCCGCCGCAGCTTGCCGGGCACGGTGGCGAAGGTGCAGTAGTGGCACTTGTCGCGGCAGAGCCGGGTGAGCGGGATGAAGACGCTCTTGGAGTACGTGATGACACCCGGCTGGCCGGCCGTGGCGAGGCCGGCGTCGCGCACCCGGGCGGCACTCGCACAAAGGTCCACCAGGTCCGCGCCTCTGGCCTGGAGCAGCACCGCAGCCTCTGTCGCGTCCAGCGCGACACCGTCCCGGGCACGGCGCAGGGCGCGCCGCATCGCGTTCGCAGTCGGGGTGAAGGTTGCGTCCATGGCGCGACACTACGCCAGTTCCGGTACGTCCGGAGGAGGTGACCCTGAGGCCGTATCAGGGTCACCTGCGCCAGGAGGCCGAGCCGGATCTGGCCCTACAGAGCGATGCCCCGGACGTCCTTGGGGCTTGTAATGGAGTGGACAGCAGTCGCTCACGGTTACGGAGGGGTTGGACGCTATGACGGACGACACGACGACTGAACGACAGCAGGGCGGTGGCGTGCCCTACCGCTCGGGGCGGCGGACCGCGGTGCGGGTGGCGGTACCGGTGACGGTGGCGGCGGTGATCGCCGCCGGGGTCGGCCTGGTGCCGGCGCTCGCCGACGACTCCGCGCCCGACCTGCCGACGCTGACGGCGGAGCAGGTCGTCGCGAAGGCGCTCGGCTCGCAGGCCCAGACGCTGTCCGGGACGGTGTCGGTCTCCGCCGACCTCGGGGTCCCGAGCCAGCTGCTCGCGGCGGCCGGCGGCGGGATCGGCGGCGGGGCGCGGTCCGCTCCGGGGGCGGGGTCGGGCGCTCCGGGGGAGGGCTCCTCGGGTTCGGGCTCCTCGGGTTCGGGCTCGGGCGCCTCGGCCGGGGGCTCCGGCTCCGGTGGGTCGTCGGCGGCGACGCCGGAGGCCAAGCTGGCCGCGCTGCTCGACGGCGAGCACACCCTGCGGGTCTCGGTGGACGGCCCGGACCGCCAGCGGGTCGGCCTGATCGAGAACCTGGCCGGGTACGAGCTGGTCCACAACGGCGACCAGTTCTGGGCCTGGGACAGCGCCACCAACGAGGCGCTCCACCTGACCGGCCCTCAGGGCGCGCGGCCCGGGGGCCACCCCGGCAAGGCCCCGCTGACCGGTGTGCCGACCACCCCGCAGGAGGCCGCGCGGCAGTTCCTCGCGGCGGGCGCGGGCACCACCGCCGTCACCGTCGACGGCACGGCCACCGTGGCCGGGCAGAAGGCGTACCGGCTCAGCGTGAAGCCCACCCAGTCCGGTTCGACCATCGGCGAGGTGCGGATCGCGGTCGCCGCCGACAACGGCGTACCGCTCGCGGTCGTGGTCAAGGGCTCCGACGGGGGCACCGTGCTGGACGTCCACTTCACCGAGGTGTCGTTCGCGAAGCCGGCCGCCAAGACCTTCGAGTTCGTGGCACCCAAGGGTGCCAAGGTGACGGAGGGCAAGGCCGACGGAACGGCGCCGGCCCTGTCGGAGGAGGCCGCGAAGGACGCGGCGGGCGCTGCGGGCCGGAAGGGCGCGCCGGGGGCCGTCGACGGTCTCAACGTGATCGGCGAGGGCTGGACCGCGGTACTGACCGCCAAGCTGCCCACCGGCGACATCACGGTGCCGACCAAGGGCAAGCAGGGCCGGCACGGCGAGGGCGGCCCCGCCGGGCCGCAGGACCCGGCGGCGCTGGCGAAGACCCTCGGCAAGCCGGTCGCGGGCGGCTCGCTGATCAGCACCAAGGTGCTGAACGTGCTGGTCACCGACGACGGCCGGGTCTTCGCGGGCGCGGTGACGCTGCCGGTGCTGCAGAGTGCGGCCGGGGTGAAGTAAGTGACCCAGGCTCCCGTAACGGGGGACGTTAGGGAGCCGGCCGGGGGCCGGGGCGCCGCGGCGCGCCCGGCCCCCGTGGCCGTTCCCGTCGTTCCCGATGTCTCTGCCGCTCCGGTCGGTGCTGCTGGTGCTGTTGGTTCTGCTGGTGCCGTTGGTTCTGCTGGTGCCGTTGGTTCTGCTGGTGCCGTTGGTTCTGCTGGTGCCGCCGTGGCTGCCGCTGCTGCCGCTGTCGCGGTCTCCGGCCTGTCCGGTGCCGTCACGACCGATGAGGTGATCAGGACCCAGGGGTTGACCAAACGCTTCCGCGGCGGCCAGCTCGCCGTCGACGGACTCGACCTGGCGGTTCCCCGCGGTTCGGTCTTCGGCTTCCTCGGGCCCAACGGCTCCGGCAAGACCACCACCATCCGCATGCTGATGGGCCTGATCGCGCCCACCTCCGGCGTGGCCACCGTGCTCGGCGCGTCGATGCCGCAATCCGTCGCCACCGTGCTGCCGCGGGTCGGCGCGTTGATCGAGGGCCCGGCGCTGTACGGGTTCCTGTCCGGCCGGGACAACCTGGCCCGGTTCGACGCGGCCGATCCGACCGCCGATCCGCGCACCCGCCGGAAGCGGGTCGTCGAAGCGCTGGACCGGGTGGGACTGTCCGCCGCCGCCGGCAAGAAGGCCCGGGCCTACTCGCTGGGTATGAAGCAGCGCCTCGGTCTGGCCTCGGCGCTCCTCCAGCCGCGCGAGCTGCTGGTCCTGGACGAG
The DNA here is from genome assembly GCF_042752535.1 of Kitasatospora sp. NPDC059327. NCBI lineage: Bacteria > Bacillati > Actinomycetota > Actinomycetes > Kitasatosporales > Streptomycetaceae > Kitasatospora > Kitasatospora sp. NPDC059327. The sequence goes on from NZ_JBHYYB010000015.1 coordinate 98,843, forward strand.
CCGACCAACGGCCTGGACCCGCAGGGCATGCGGGAGATCCGGGCGTTGATCCGGGAGGTCGCGGCCGAGGGCACGACGGTATTCCTCTCCTCGCACCTGCTGGACGAGATCGAGCAGGTCTGCACGCACGCGGCGGTGATGTCGCGCGGCCGGCTGGTGGTGCAGGGCACCGTCGCCGAGCTGGCCGCCCGGGCCCAGGGCCGGCTGGTGGTCCGCACCCCCGACGTGGCACTGGCCGCCGAGGTGCTGACGGCCCACCGGGTCTCCGCCGTACTACCGGGTGAGGACCGGGTGGACGGCGAGCTGGGCACGCTGGCCGAGGACCACCTGCCGGAACTCTGCGCGGCACTGGTCGCGGCCGGGGTACGGGTGCGCGGCTTCGGAGTGGAGCGGGGCACGTTGGAGGACGCCTTCGTGGCGCTGACGGGGGAGGGCTTCGATGTCGCGGGCTGAGGCTCCGGACGTGACGGGTACGACGACCGGCGCGGGCGGGACCGGTGGGACGGGTGGCGCGGGCGGGACGGGTGGCGCGGGCAGGGCCGGTGGGGCTGGCGTGCCCGTCGAACCCTTCGCCCCGCGGGCCGCGGACGTGCCGACGGCACGCGTGACCGGGCGTCGGCCGCAGACGGTGGCCGGGTTCCTGGCCCTGTTCCGCAGCGAGTTGCTGCTGACCTTCCGCCGGGTGCGAACGATCGTGCTCCTGGGGATTCTGGCGGTGCTGCCGATCCTGATCGGCGTGGTGATCAAGATCGAGACGGACGGGCCGAGCGGTGGCGGGGGCCCGGCCTTCATCGCTCAGGTGACGCAGAACGGTCTCTTCCTGGTCTTCACCGCCCTGGCCGTGGCCCTGCCGATCTTCCTGCCGATGACGGTCGGTGTGGTCGCCGGCGACTCGGTGGCCGGCGAAGCGGCCGGCGGCACCCTGCGCTACCTGCTGGTCGCCCCGGCCGGGCGGACCAGGTTGCTGGCCGCCAAGTTCACGGCCGGTCTGGTGTTCTGCCTGGCGGCGACGGCGACGGTCGCACTGGCCGCGCTCGCGACCGGCGCCGCGCTCTTCCCGCTCGGGGAGGTCACGCTGATCTCCGGGGAGACGATCGGGCTGGGCGAGGCGCTGCTGCGGGCGGCACTGGTGGCGCTGGTCGTGGCCGCCTCGCTGGCCGGGCTCGTCGCGATCGGGCTCTTCATCTCGACGCTCACCGGCAGCGGCATCGCGGCGATGGCCGCCACCGTCGGGCTGGTGATCACCGTCCAGATCCTCGACAGCTTCCCGCAGCTGCACGCGATCCAGCCGTTCCTCTTCACCCACCACTGGCTGAGCTTCGGCGACCTGCTGCGTGAACCGATGTACTGGGACGGCGTTCTGAACAACCTCGGGCTGCAGGCCGCGTACGTCGCCGTCTTCGGCTCGGCCGCCTGGTCCCGCTTCACCAGCCGGGACATCACCGCGTAGCGGGGCCGGGGCCGCCGGGGCCGCCGGACGGTCCCGGGCCGCCGGGCGCGGGCCGGGCGCGGGCCGGGCTGGGCTGGGGCCGGCCTGGGGCCGGCCTGGGGCGGGGTTGCCCTGGTCGGCCGGCATCCGGCGGCGGTTGGTCGGCGTCGGTAGGTAGGGCTCCGGTCAGCGGGTGGCTGCCGGGGCCGGGGCGTCGGCCACCGGGATGCCGTCGGCCGGCGCGGCGGCCACCGGCCGGGTCAGGGCGGCCGCCCGCTGCGCCCGGTCGATCCGCACCCGCCGCAGCGCGTCCCAGGTCAGCACGGCCAGCGCGGCCCAGACCAGCGAGAAGCCGGCCCAGCGGGCGGGCGGCATGGACTCGTGGAACACCGCGACACCGATCAGGAACTGGAACACCGGCGCCAGGTACTGCAGCAACCCGAGCACGGTGAGCGGCACCCGGACCGCCGCCGCACCGAAGCAGAGCAGCGGGACGGCGGTGATCACCCCACTGAGCAGCAGCAGCCCCGAATGCCCCCAGCCGTACGAACCGGCCACGGTGTGCCCGAAGGTGCCGCGACCGGAGACCTCCAGGTAGATCAGGTAACCGAGCGCGAACGGGAACATGAAGGCGCTCTCGGCGGCCAGGCTCTCCAGCCCGCTCAGCCCGACCTTCTTCTTCAGCAGCCCGTAGGTGGCGAACGAGAACGCCAGGGTCAGCGCGATCCAGGGCAGCCGCCCGTAGCCGATGGTCAGCACCGCCACCGCGAGGGCGCCGATGCCGACGGCCGCCCACTGCGCCCCCCGCAGCCGCTCCTTGAGCACCAGCACGCCGAAGGCGATGGTGACCAGCGGGTTGATGAAGTACCCGAGGCTGGTCTCGACGACGTGACCGGCGTTGACCCCCCAGATGTAGACGCCCCAGTTGATCGAGATCACCGCGGCGGCTCCGCCCAGCATGGCGAGCCGACGGGGCTGGCGCAGCAGCGGGCGTATCCAGCCCCAGTGCCGTTGCGCGACCAGCAGCAGCACCACCGCGACCAGCGACCAGACCATCCGGTTGGCCAGGATGTCGTCCGCGGCCCCCGGCTCCAGCAAGGGCCAGAACAACGGGAAGAGCCCCCACATCCCGTAGGCGGCCAGGCCGTACCAAAGGCCCCGGCCGGCCTCCTGCTGGGTGTTCTCTGCCATGGACGGCCTGCCCTCCGCGCGCGCGTATGTCGAGCCGACGGTAGCGGGCGCGGGGGCAGCCTGTCATCTCCGTATTTGCTTTTTGCTCATGACATGGGACGGCCGGGCCGCTCCGGAGGACACGCGGGCGCGGACCCTCCGGCACTCGGCGCCTCCCCCGGCGAGCGTCAGGCGCCGAACGCCGTCCGCACGCTCTCCGCCAGCGGGACGGTCGGGCGACCGATCAGCCGGGCCAGGTCGCCCGAAGTACCGGCCAGCTCGCCGCGCGCGATGCCCGCGTCCACGTCCACCAGGATCTCGGCGAAGCCTTCCGGAAGGCCGGCACCGACCAGGACCGCACGGTGCTCGGCCGGGGTCACCTCGCGGTGCTCGACGGGCTGGCCCGAGGCCTGCGCCAACTCGGCGGCCAGCTCCGGAAGGCTCCACGCGACGTCGCCACTGAGCTCGTACACCGTGTTCTCGTGACCGCTCCCCCGGCCCTCGCCGACCAGCACCGCGACCGCCGCGTCGGCGTAGTCCCGGCGCGGGGCACTGGCCACCCGGCCCTGCCCAGCGCTGCCGACCACCGCGCCACGCGCCGCCGTGCCGGCCGCGTCACCCAGGTAGTTCTCGGTGTACCAGCCGTTGCGCAGGAAGGAGAAGGGCAGACCGGACTCCCGGATCGCCGCCTCGGTGACCTTGTGCTCGTCGGCCAGCCGGAAGGTGGCCGCACCGGGCGCACTGGTGTACGCGAGCAGCGCGACACCGGCAGCGCGCGCCGCCTCGATCACCGCGGTGTGCTGCGGGATCCGGCGGCCGACCTCGCTGCCCGAGATCAGCAGCACCCGGTCGCCTGCCGCGAAGGCACCCGCCAGGGTCTCCGGCCGGTCGTAGTCGACCACGCGGACGGTCACACCGCGCGCGGCGAGGTCCGCGGCCTTCTCGGCGGAACGGACCGCGACCGCCACCTCCTGGGCGGGAACCTTGGCCAGCAGGCCCTCGACGACCAGCCGGCCGAGCTGTCCGGTGGCTCCGGTGACGACATACATGGTGCTGCTCCCTCGATCGGGTCGGGCCGCTGCCCGTTGGGCTTTCGCTTCGACACTCACCCTAGGGGTGGCACTAACCTATCGAAAGTACGCACTTCAAAGTAGGGTACTGACATGCAGGTAATGATCCAGGACGAAGCCACCCGAGCCGCGCCCCCTTCGACCACGCCTCTCGGCGAGCTGCCCCCGCCGGACGTCTACGACCGGATGTGTCCATCGCGCGGAGTGCTGGAGCACGTCACCAGCCGTTGGGGCGTCCTGGTGCTGGCGGCGCTGAACGAGCGCGGCTACCGCTTCAGCGAGCTGCGGCGCCGGGTCTCGGGGGTGAGCGAGAAGATGCTGGCGCAGACCCTCCAGACCCTGGAGCGCGACGGCTTCGTCCTTCGCGAGGCCCACCCGGTGATCCCGCCGCGCGTGGACTACAGCCTCACCCCGCTCGGCCGGGAGGCCGCCGAGCTGGTGACGGCCCTCGCCCACTGGTCGGAGAGCCGCGTCCCCGCCGTGCAGACCGCCCGCGCCGCGTACGACACCCGCCCGCGCTGAGCCCTGATGGCGCCCGCCCGGGGCACTTTTTATGTCGGTCGGTCTACATATGCAGATCGGTCTACAGAGAGCAGGCGACCAAGGGTGCCTTCGGTGACGTTCCCGGGGTGAATATGTCGACCGGTCTACAGAGTTCACCGTGCCGGGACGCCGGATCCTGGTACCGCGCACTCGAATATGCAGATCGGTCTACTTAAAGAGCCCAAAACGGACCGACCGGTCTACAGATTCGTGCGTCGTCAGCGCCGCAGCTCCTCGATCAGCAGCGCGAGCCCGTCCAGCACCCGCGCCAGACCGAAGGCGTACGCGTGATCCGCGCTGTACGCGCCGCCGTGGACCTCGCCGGCGGCCGCACCGACACGGGCCGCGACCGGGAACCGCTCGGGGTCGAACACCCGGGCCAGCAGATCCGCGTTCGCCACCCACCACTGCTCATCGGTCATCGCGCTGTCCTGCTGCGCGGCACGCTCGTCGGCGCCCATCCGGGCACAGGTCTGGACGAAGCCCAGCAGATGGGTGAGCGCGGCGTCCAGTTCCACGTCCGGCAGGCCGGTGCCCTCCAGGGCGCGCAACTCGTACTCGTACTTCCCCATCAGCCCCGGCCCCAGCGGCGGACGACTGGTCGAGACGCTCGCCACCCAGGGGTGAGCACGATAGAGCGCACGGTTGTCGTCCGCGACCGCGGCGGCCCCGGCCCGCCAGCCCTCGTCGACCGGGGTGCTGCGCGGCATGGTCGCGTAGACGGTGTCCAGCATCAGGTCGAGCAGCTCGGCCTTGCCGGGGACGTAGGTGTAGAGCGCCATCGGGGAGAGCCCGAGCTCCTGGGCGACGCGCCGCATCGTCACGGAATCGACGCCGTCGGCGTCCGCGAGCGCGATCGCCGCCGCGGCGATCTCGGCCGTGGACCGTGCCTGCCGAGGCCCGCGCCGCCCCGGCTTCTCCTCCGCCGTCAGCCCCCAGAGCAGGGCGAGGGTACGCGCCGGATCTCCTGCGCTGCTGCGGTCGCTGGGCATGGGGAGATCCTTTCACGACGCCCGCCCGGCTACCGTCGGCCCCATGACCAATACCGCCCCCGGCCCTCGGCCCGACGCCCACCCCGAACCCCGGCCCGAACCCCGGCCCGAACCACTTCCCGGCACCGCTTCGCCCGAGGTCGTACGCCCCCGGGTCACCTGCCGCCGCTGCCACCGACCGCTCCACGACCCCGAGTCGCGGATTCTCCGACTCGGCCCGGAGTGCCGCGATCCCGCCGAACGCGTCCCCCGTCACGAGGTCGACCAGGACCCCCTCCCCGGCATCGGCTGAGCCCTCCCGACGTTCCAGGAGGAGCGCCGATCCACCATCGCGCCCCCACGGCAGCCCAGGCCGGACCGCCCCCGCGACACTTCCTCGCGCAAAGCCGGTTGGCAGGCTTCTGGTCGCAGGCAGCAGGCAGCAGGCAGCAAGTCGCCGACGCCGATCGGCCGCCGGGCTCTCGCGGGTTTCCAGCCACCGGCATGACCGGAAACAGCCCTACCGCAATTCTCCATACGTTGTACAGTGTACTGCGTACGGGATAATCGCCGACGAAAGGGCACCCCCTGATGCAGATCACCGGCTCCGCTGTTTCGCTCACCGTCACAGACGTCGCCGCCTCCGCCGACTTCCTTCAGAAGCACTTCGGCTTCACCGAGCAGATGGCAGCCGACGGTTTCGTCTCACTCGGCCGTGAGGACGCCGGGATGAACGTCGTCTACCTGCGGCGCGGTATCGAGGTACTGCCCGAGGACGTCCGGGACCAGTGCGCGGCCGGGCTGATCCTGGCCTTCGTCGTCACCGACCTGGCCGGCGAGGAGGCCCGGCTCCGGAGCGAGGGCGTCAGGATCACCATGCCGCTGCGCGAGGAGCCGTGGGGCGAGAACCTCTTCCAGGTCACCGACCCGAACGGCGTGGTGATCCAACTGGTCGAGTGGGTGCAGCAGTAACAGGACGACGGTGTCCCCCGGCAGAGCCGGGGGACACCGTCGCTTCCGTCGAGCCGGGGCTGCCGGGGAGGTCGGTCCGGTCAGTCCACCGTCCAGGTGTCACTGCCCGCGAGCAGTGCGCCGAGGTCCCCCGGGCCACGCTGCGCCACCGCCGCCGTCAGCTGCTCGGCCATCAGTTCGTCGTACACCGGGCGGCGGACGCTGCGGAGCACGCCGATCGGGGTGTGGTGCAGGGTGTCCGCGTCGGCGATCCGGGAGAGCGCGAACGCCCCCGCCGGGCCGGCCGCGTGGGCGTCGTGCACGACCACCGAGGCCGCGTTGTCGGCGGTCACCGCGCCGACGTACAACTCGCCGTCCGCGGCCCGGAAGACGCCCCGGGACAGGTCCGCGCCGAACCGGACCGGCCGCCCGTGCTCCAGACGGACCAGGGCCTCCTCCCGGGTTCCCGGGTCCTTCAGGACCTCGAAGGCCCCGTCATTGAAGATGTTGCAGTTCTGGTAGATCTCCACCAGCGCCGTGCCCTCGTGCTCCGCCGCCGCTCGCAGCACGGACTGGAGGTGCTGACGGTCGGAGTCGATGGTCCGGGCGACGAAGGAGGCCTCCGCGCCGATCGCCAGCGACAGCGGGTTGAACGGCGCGTCCAACGAGCCCATCGGCGTGGACTTGGTGATCTTCCCGACCTCACTGGTCGGCGAGTACTGACCCTTGGTCAGACCGTAGATCCGGTTGTTGAACAGCAGGATCTTCAGGTTGACGTTCCGCCGCAGCGCGTGGATCAGGTGATTGCCGCCGATCGAGAGGGCGTCACCGTCCCCCGTCACCACCCAGACGCTCAGGTCCTGCCGCGTGGAGGCCAACCCCGTCGCGATGGCCGGCGCACGCCCGTGGATCGAGTGCACACCATAGGTGTTCATGTAGTACGGGAAGCGCGAGGAACACCCGATGCCCGAGACGAAGACGGTGTTCTCCCGCCTGATCCCCAACTCCGGCATGAACGACTGCACCGCCGCCAGGATCGCGTAGTCCCCGCACCCGGGGCACCACCGCACCTCCTGATCGGTCTTGAACTCTTTGGCGCTCTGCGGCGCCTCGGCCTTCGGCACCAACTTCAAGGAGGGGAACTGCTCACTCATCGGTTGTCCTCCTCGTCCACGGCACCGATCGCCGAGCCGCCCACCGAACCACTCGCCGAGCCACCCACCGAACCACTCACCGACTCGCTGCCCGGAGCACGCGCCGGACCGTCTTCCCGGCCGCCACCCGAACCGCTCGCCGATGCCTCCAGGCTCCCGATCGCCGCCCCCAGCACATCCGCCAACTGGGCCGCCTTGAAGGGCAGTCCGCGCACCTGGTTGTAGGACTCCGCGTCCACCAGGTACTTGGCGCGCAACAACAGCGCCAACTGCCCCAGGTTCATCTCCGGCACGATGACCTTGTCATAGCTCTTCAGCACCGCGCCGAGGTTGGCCGGGAAGGGATTCAGGTTCCGCAGGTGCGCCTGCGCGATGCGCTCACCGTCGGCCCGGACCCGGCGCACGGCCGCGGTGATCGGTCCGTAGGTCGAGCCCCAGCCGAGGACCAGGACGCGGGCCTCGCCACTGGGATCGTCGACCTCGACCTCGGGCACCGCGATCCCGTCGACCTTGGCCTGCCGGGTACGGACCATGAAATCGTGGTTGGCCGGATCGTAGGAGATGTTCCCCGTACCGTCCTGCTTCTCGATCCCCCCGATCCGGTGCTCCAGACCCGGCGTACCCGGCACCGCCCACGGCCGCGCCAACGTCCGCGGATCACGCTGGTACGGCCAGAACGAACCGTCCTCACGATTCGGACCCGTCGCGAAGTCCGCCGCGATCACCGGCAGGTCATCCACCTCCGGGATCCGCCACGGCTCCGACCCGTTCGCGAGATACCCGTCCGACAGCAGGAACACCGGAGTCCGGTACGTCACCGCGATCCGCGCCGCCTCCAACGCCGCGTCGAAACACTCCGCCGGAGTCGCCGGAGCCACGATCGGCACCGGGGCCTCACCATTGCGCCCGAACATCGCCTGCAACAGATCCGCCTGCTCGGTCTTCGTCGGCAACCCCGTCGACGGACCACCACGCTGGATGTCCACCACCAACAACGGCAACTCCAACGACACCGCCAGACCGATCGTCTCGCTCTTCAACGCCACACCCGGACCCGACGTCGTCGTCACACCCAACGCGCCACCGAACGCCGCGCCCAACGCCGCGCCGATCCCCGCGATCTCGTCCTCCGCCTGGAACGTCCGCACACCGAAGTCCTTGTGCCGACTCAACTCGTGCAGAATGTCCGACGCCGGAGTGATCGGATACGACCCCAGGAACAACGGCAACCCCGAACGCTCCGCCGCCGCCACCAGACCGTACGACAACGCCAGATTCCCCGAGATGTTGCGGTAACGACCCGCCGGCAACCGCGCCGGCGCCACCTCGTACGACACCGCGAACGACTCCGTCGTCTCACCGAAGTTCCAACCCGCGCGGAACGCCGCGACATTGGCCTCCGCGATCAACGGCTTCTTCGCGAACTTCCCCCGCAGGAACGCCTCCGTCCCCCGCGTCGGCCGGTGATACATCCAGGACAACAGACCCAACGCGAACATGTTCTTCGCCCGCTCCGCGTCCTTGCGGGCCAACCCACTGTCCTTCAACGCCTCCAGCGTCAGCGTGGTCAGCGGCACCCTGTGCAGGTGATACGCCTCCAACGAGCCGTCGCCCAGAGGATCAGCCGCATACCCCACCTTTGCCAACGCCCGCTTCGTGAACTCATCGGTATTCACGATGATCTCCGCACCCCGCGGTAGATCCGGCACATTCGCCTTCAACGCCGCCGGATTCATCGCCACCAGAACGTTCGGCGCGTCCCCCGGAGTCAGGATGTCGTGATCGGCGAAATGCAACTGGAACGAGGAGACCCCCGGAAGCGTCCCGGCGGGCGCCCGGATCTCGGCCGGGAAGTTGGGCAGAGTGGAGAGGTCGTTACCGAAGGAAGCCGTCTCCGAGGTGAAACGGTCACCGGTGAGCTGCATGCCGTCACCGGAATCCCCGGCGAACCGAATGATCACCCGGTCCAATCTGCGGATCGGCTTGGCGCGCCTGGGCTGCGGACCGGCCGGCACGGCGGGGCCGGAGCGGCCCTCACCGGACCCGGAGCGGCCCTCGCCGCCGTCCGGGCCGTCCACCGCTTCTGACTGATCGACCTGACTGGTCACTGCCGCGGACCTCCTCGTGGGCACCAGCCGCGGGCGTGAGCCGTGTGCCCCGTCCGCCTGGTGCACCTCTCGCATCCTATGCGGGTAAGGGTTGCCTGGGACGGAACTACCCAATGCGGCGGGAAATCACCATCGGATGTCACGGCAACACGGTGCGCGACCGAACTCACACCGAGCGTGTACGGACCAGTTCAGGCGCACATCAGGGTGCGCGCGCCGGTTCCACGTCGACCGCGAGCCCGTCATCGCTCAGCGGTGGACCGGCGACCGGCGGGCCGGCTAGGAGTTCAGGTAGGTGAGCACCGCGAGCACCCGGCGGTGGTCCTCGGAGCTCTGGGCCAGGCCCAGCTTGAGGAAGATGTTGCTGACGTGCTTCTCCACCGCGCCGTCCGAGACCACCAGCTGCTTGGCCACCGCCGCGTTGGTCCGGCCCTCCGCCATCAGCCCGAGCACCTCGCGCTCACGCGGCGTCAGCCCGGCCAGCACGTCGCCCTTGCGACTGCGGCTGAGCAGCTGCTGGACGACCTCGGGGTCCAGCGCGGTACCGCCCCCGGCGACCCGGACCACGGCGTCGACGAACTCGCGGACTTCGGCGACCCGGTCCTTGAGCAGGTACCCCACGCCTCGGGTGGAACCGGCCAACAGTTCGGAGGCGTAGCGCTCCTCCACGTACTGCGACAGCACCAGGACCCCGACTTCGGGGTAGAGGCCGCGCAGCGTGACGCAGGCCCGCACACCCTCGTCGGTGTGGGTCGGCGGCATCCGGACATCGGCCACCACCACGTCGGGCAGGGCGTCGGCGGCGGCCAGCTCGTGGACGGCCTTCAGGAGGGACTCGCCGTCGCCGACACCCGCCACGACCTCCAGACCGCGGTCGGTCAGCAGCCTGGTCAGGCCCTCCCGAAGCAGGACGGAGTCTTCGGCGATGACGACGCGAAGCATGGTGGCCTTCCGGGTTGGCGGCGCTGCGGGCGGTGCTGACGCTGCCAGTCTTCCCTATCCGGCGGACGCCCCGGGCCGCCGGGCCGTCCATCGCACCGGCTGCCGCCGCCTGGGCCCGCGGAAGGCACCGAACGGCTGTCACCACGCCTTCGCCCGGCCGGCTCCAGCCGCCGTACGGCCGCCGCTCGACCCGTCGGCCCGCGGGGCGGCCGGCTCGCCGGGCCTCGGAGCACCGCCGGGCGGGTGTACCCGGCGGGCCGGTCACATGGTGCGGATGGCCACCGCGTCGCACAGGCCCTGGAGAGCCGCCTTCGCCGCACCGTCGGGCAGCGGGTCGAGCAGCGCGCGGGCCTCCTCCGCATGCCGCAGGGTCTCCCGGCGAGCGTGCTCCAGTGCCGGGTGGCGACGCAGCAGGCGCAGCGCCTCGCCATGCGGCTCGTCGTCGCTGAGGTCGGTGCCGAGCAGCTCGCGCAGTCGCAGGTCCGCCGGGTCGGACTCGTCCGCCGGCATCTGCTGGAGCAGCAGGGTGGGCAGCGTCTGCACGCCCTCGCGCAGGTCGGTGCCGGGGGTCTTGCCGGACTCGTGGCCGTCGCTGGCGATGTCGAGCACGTCGTCGGCCAGCTGGAAGGCGATGCCGATCCGCTCGCCGTACGCGCTGAGGATGTCGGTCACCCACGGCTCGGCGCCGGCCATGAGGGCGCCGAGCCGGCAGGAGACGGCGATCAGGGAGCCGGTCTTGCCGGCCAGCACATCGAGGTAGTGGTGGAGCGGGTCGTCCTCCGGGCCGGGGCCGGCGGTCTCCAGGATCTGGCCGGTGACCAGCCGCTCGAACGCGTCGGCCTGCAGCCGGACGGCCTCCGGGCCGAGGTCCGCGAGCACCTGGGAGGCGCGGGAGAAGAGGAAGTCGCCGGTGAGGATGGCGACCGAGTTGTCCCAGCGCGAGTTGGCGCTCGGGGCGCCCCGGCGCACCAGGGCCTCGTCCATGACGTCGTCGTGGTAGAGCGTCGCGAGGTGGGTCAGCTCGACCACCACGGCCGCCGGGACCACACCCGGGGCGTTGGTGTCGCCGAACTGGGCGGCCAGCATCACCAGCAGCGGCCGGAAGCGCTTGCCGCCGGCCTCGATCAGGTGGCTGGCGGTGACGGTGATGAACGGGACGTCACTCTTCACGGCCTCGGTGAGCGCGATCTCGACCGCGTCCATCCCGGACTGGACATCGCGGGTCAGATCGCGGTCCTGCACGCTGAGCCCAAAGGGTCCCACGACGGTCACGAAGACCACTCCTCTGTCCCTGGTCGATCTAGCGGCCTGGTCCCTGAGTGCCGCCGCTGGCCATACAGGCAGGGTATCCGGTCGCGAGTGGATCACTGCACGGGCGTGCGGATCCTGTCATGATCGGGCCGGACCCGCTGGTGGGAGCCGGTCCGGGGACGACACGTCCGGGCCGCGCGGACGAGCACGCGGCCCGGACTTCGGGCGGTGGAGCGGCGCCGGGAACGCGCCGCGGTTCCTCGCCGGCGCAGCCGCCGGGCCGGGCCCGGAGGACCGGCCCGGTGTCCGAAGACGGGCCGCGGGCTCGGAGGACCGGCCGGGCGCCCGGACGGTGCGGCACCGTCCGGACACCGGCACTCAGCGGACGAAGAGCGAGGCCTTCGACGCCAGGTCCAGGAAGTACTGCGGCAGCACCCCGAGGCCGACGGTGACCACGACGCCGATGCCGATCGCGGTGGCCGTGAAGGCGCTCGGGATGGCCACGGTCGGGCCGCCGGGCTGCGGGTCGGAGAAGAACATCAGGACGATGACCCTGATGTAGAAGAACGCCGCCACCGCCGAGCTGAGCACACCCACGATCACCAACGGGGTCGCGCCGCCGGCCGCCGCGGCCTGGAACACCGCGAACTTCCCGGTGAAACCGGAGGTCAGCGGGATCCCGGCGAAGGCCAGCAGGAAGAGCGCGAAGACCGCCGCCACCAGCGGCGACCTCCTGCCCAGCCCCGCCCAGCTGGACAGGTGGGTGGCCTCGCCCTTGGAGTCGCGCACCAGCGTGACCACGGCGAACGCGCCGAGCGTCACGAAGGAGTACGCCAGCAGGTAGAACAGCACCGAGCTGAGGCCCTGCTTGTTGGTGGCGATCACGCCGGTGAGGATGAACCCGGCGTGGGCGACGGAGGAGTAGGCGAGGAGCCGCTTCACGTCCTGCTGGGTGACGGCCAGGACCGCGCCGACCACCATGGTCAGGATGGCGACGCCCCACATCACCGGCCGCCAGTCCAACCGCAGACCGGGGAAGGCCACGTAGAACAGCCGCAGCATGGCGCCGAACGCGGCCACCTTGGTCGCCGCGGCCATGAACCCGGTCACGGGGGTCGGGGCGCCCTGGTAGACGTCCGGGGTCCAGGAGTGGAACGGCACCGCGCCGACCTTGAAGAGCAGGCCGACCGCGAGCATCGCCAGACCCACCAGGAGCAGGGCGTCGTTCTGCGTGGTGGACAGCAGCGCCGGGGTGGCCAGGGCCTTGCCGGAGATGACGTCGGAGATCTCGCCGAGCCGGACACTGCCCGCGTACCCGTACAGCAGGGCGGTGCCGAACAGGAAGAAGGCCGAGGCGAAGGCGCCGAGCAGGAAGTACTTGACCGCCGCCTCCTGGGAGAGCAGCCGACGGCGGCGGGCCAGCGCGCAGAGCAGGTAGAGCGGGAGGGAGAAGACCTCCAGCGCCACGAACATGGTCAGCAGGTCGTTGGCGGCGGGGAACAGCAGCATGCCGCCGACCGCGAACATCGTGAGCGGGAAGACCTCGCTGGTGGCGAACCCGGAGCGGATCGCGGCGCGCTCCTGCTCGCCGCCGGGCGTGGCGGCGGCCTGCGCGGCGAACGCGTCGGCCGGCTCACCCCCGGCCTTCGGCTCCAACTTCCGCTCGGCGTAGGTGAGCACCGCGACCACCGAGGCCAGCAGGATGACGCCCTGCAGGAACAGTGCGGGCCCGTCGAGCGCGACCGAGCCCATGGCGAGCAGGTCGACCTTGGTGGACCCGTACCCCTGGGCGGCGAGCACCACCACGGCGGTGAAGGCACCGGCCAGGCCGAGCAGGGCCACCGAGACCTGAGCCCAGTGCCGGTGGCGGCGGGGCAGGAAGGCCTCCAGCAGAATGCCGGTCACGGCGGCGCCGAACACCACCAGCATCGGGGAGAGCTGACCGTACTCGACGTGCGGCGCCGGAATGCTCGACGTGTTGCCGCCGGCGGCGGCGAGCCAACCGGTGGTGCTCACTTGTGCTCACCTCCTGAGGTGGCGGCGACCGGGTGGACCGGTGCCGGGTCGGTCTCGTGGACCTGTGAGAGGGTCGCGTCCACCGACGGGTTGACGATGTCGGTGAGCGGCTTCGGGTAGACGCCGAGCAGGATGGTCAGGGCCACCAGCGGGGCGACGACCGCGAGCTCGCGCGCCTTGAGGTCGGGCATGCCGCGCACCTCGGCCTTGACCGGGCCGGTCATGGTGCGCTGGTAGAGCAGCAGGGCGTAGAGCGCGGCGAGCACGATGCCGAAGGTGGCGACGATGCCGATCGCCGGGTACCGGGCGAACGTGCCGACCAGCACCAGGAACTCGCTGACGAAGGGTGCCAGCCCCGGCAGTGACAGCGTGGCCAGGCCGCCGATCAGGAACGTTCCGGCGAGCACCGGGGCGACCTTCTGCACACCGCCGTAGTCGGCGATCAGGCGCGAGCCGCGGCGGGAGATCAGGAAGCCCGCCACCAGCATCCACGCCGCGGTGGAGATGCCGTGGTTGACCATGTAGAGGGTGGCTCCGCTCTGGCCCTGGCTGGTCAGCGCGAAGATGCCCATGATGATGAAACCGAAGTGCGAGATGGAGGCGTACGCGACCAGCCGCTTGATGTCCTTCTGGCCGATGGCCAGCAGCGCGCCGTAGATGATCCCGATCACCGAGAGGACGAGGATCGCCGGGGCGAAGGTCTTCGAGGCGTCCGGGAAGAGCCCGAGGCAGAACCGGAGCATCGCGAAGGTGCCGACCTTGTCGACCACCGCGGTGATCAGCACGGCCGTTCCGGCGGTGGACTCGCCCATCGCGTTGGGCAGCCAGGTGTGCAGCGGCCAGAGCGGTGCCTTCACCGCGAAGGCGAAGAAGAAACCGAGGAACAGCGCCTTCTCGGCGGTACCGCTGAGGACCAGTTGGCCGTCGGCGATCGCGGTGGTCAGCGTCCGGAGGTCGAAGGTGCCGAACCCCTGGTCCTGCGCGATGACGTACAACCCGATCACGGCGGCCAGCATGACCAGCCCGCCGAGCAGGTTGTACAGCAGGAACTTCACCGCCGCGTAGGACCGCTGACGGGCCGACTCCGGGCCGCCCGCCCTGTCGCCGAAGCCGCCGATCAGGAAGTACATCGGGATCAGCATGGCTTCGAAGAACACGTAGAAGAGGAAGACGTCGGTGGCGTAGAAGGAGACGATCACCATCGCCTCCACCGCCAGGATCAGGGCGAAGAAGCCCTGGGTACGACGCCTGTTCTCGAACGTCCCGTCCGGCGCGCCGGCGGACCTCTCCTTCCCGGTGGCGGGCGGGGAGCCGGGCCCCTCCGGCCCGGTGGCGGGCGGGGAGGGGGGATCGGCATCGTGCCAGGAGGCCAGCATCACGACCGGCACGAGGACGGCCGTGAGCAGGGCCAGCACGGCACCGATGCCGTCCACGCCGAGCGAGAAGGTGATGCCGAAGGAGCGGATCCAGCTGTAGGACTCGGTCAGCTGGTAGCGGGCCCCGTCGGGATCGAAGCGGGCGACCGCGGTGGCCGCCAGGGCCAGCGTCACGGCCGAGATGCCCAGGGCGACGAGTTTGGTGGTCCGCCGCCGGGGCCCGGTCGTCCCGGCGGGCAGCGCGGCGGTGAGCACCGCGCCGGCCGCCGGGACGGCGCAGGTGGCGGTCAGCAGGGCACTCATGCCGCGCCTCCCCGACGGTCTGTGTTATCCCAATCCATCAGACGGACCTCATCAGGAGAGTCGTGGCGACCAGCACCAGCGTGCCGCCGAACATGGAGAGCGCGTACGTGCGGACGTAGCCGTTCTGGATCCGCCGCAACCGGCTGGAGATCCCGCCGATGGTGGCGGCCAGACCGTTGACGAAGCCGTCCAGGCCGCGGCTGTCGAAGTAGACCAGCGCCGCGGTGAGCGCCGAGCCGGGGCGGACCAGGACGGCGTGGTTGAAGTCGTCCTGGAGGAGGTCGCGGCGGGCCGCCCGGGTGAGCGGGGAGCCGACCGGTGGCACCACGGGGACGGTGGAGCGGCCGTACATCAGGTAGGAGATCGCGACACCGACCAGCATGCAGACCGTGGTGAGCAGGGTGACCACCAGCGGGCTGAGCGGCGAGTTGCCCTCGGAGTGTCCGGTGACCGGCTCCAGCCAGGTGACGAAGGAGTCGTTCAGGACGAAGAGCCCACCGGCGAAGACCGAGCCGAAGGCGAGCACGATCATCGGGATGGTCATGGTGCTCGGCGACTCGTGCGGGTGCGGGTCGTTGCCGTCCGCGTCCGGCTGCCAGCGCTTCTCGCCGAAGAAGGTCAGGATCATCACGCGGGTCATGTAGAACGCGGTGATCGCGGCGCCGACCAGGGTGCAGAGGCCGAGGATCCAGCCCTCCGTGCCGCCCTTGGCGAACGCCGCTTCGATGATCTTGTCCTTGGAGAAGAAGCCCGACAGGCCGGGGAACCCGATGATGGCCAGGTAGCCGAGGCCGAAGGTGACGAAGGTGATCGGCATGTACTTGCGCAGTCCGCCGTAGTGACGCATGTTCACCTCGTCGTTCATGCCGTGCATGACCGACCCGGCGCCGAGGAAGAGCCCGGCCTTGAAGAAGCCGTGGGTCACCAGGTGCATGATCGCGAAGGCGTAGCCGATCGGGCCGAGGCCCGCCGCCAGGATCATGTAGCCGATCTGCGACATGGTCGAGCCGGCCAGCGCCTTCTTGATGTCGTCCTTGGCGCAACCGACGATCGCCCCGAACAGCAGGGTGACCGCGCCGACCACCACCACGGCGGTCTGGGCGTCCGGCGCCAGGTTGAAGACGGCCCCGGACCGGGTGATCAGGTAGACGCCGGCGGTCACCATGGTGGCCGCGTGGATCAGGGCCGAGACCGGGGTCGGACCCTCCATGGCGTCCCCGAGCCAGGACTGCAGCGGGACCTGGGCGGACTTGCCGCAGGCCGCCAGCAGCAGCATCAGCCCGATGGCGGTCAGCTTGCCCTCACTGGCCTGGCCGGCCGCGCCGACCGTCCCCTCCGAGCCGAGGATCGGGCCGAAGGCGAAGGAGCCGAACTCCACGAACATCAGCATGATCGCGATGGACAGGCCCATGTCGCCGACGCGGTTGACGATGAACGCCTTCTTGGCGGCCGTCGCGGCGCTCGGCTTGTGCTGCCAGAAGCCGATCAGCAGGTACGAGGCGAGGCCGACACCCTCCCAGCCGACGTACAGCAGGAGGTAGTTGTCGGCGAGCACCAGCAGCAGCATGGCCGCCAGGAAGAGGTTCAGGTACGCGAAGAAGCGTCGCCGGCGCTCGTCGTGCGCCATGTAGCCCACCGAGTAGAGGTGGATCAGCGTGCCCACCCCGGTGATCAGCAGGACGAACGTCATCGAGAGCTGGTCGAGTTGGAACGCGATGTCGGCCTGGAACCCGTTCACCGGGATCCAGCTGTACAGGTGCTCGGTGATCGAGCGGTCCTCGGCCTCGCGGCCCAGCAGGTCCGAGAACAGCGTGAGCCCGAAGCCGAACGAGAGCGCGGCCAGTCCGGTGGCCAGCCAGTGGCCGAACCGGTCGAAGCGGCGACCACCGAGGAGCAGCAGGGCGGCACCGGCCAGCGGGGCCGCCACCAGCAGCGGAATGAGAGAGTTCACCGAAGGCCCTCCGCCTACAGCTTCATCAGGTTGCTGTCATCGACCGAAGCCGAGTGCCTGGTACGGAAGATGGACACGATGATGGCGAGCCCGACCACGACCTCGGCCGCCGCGACCACCATGGTGAAGAACGCGATGATCTGGCCGTCCAGGTTGCCGTGCAGTCGGGAGAAGGTGACCAGTGCCAGGTTCGAGGCGTTGAGCATCAGCTCCACGCACATGAACAGCACGATCGCGTTCCTCCGGATCAGCACGCCGGAGGCGCCGATGGTGAACAACAGGGCGGAGAGATAGAGGTAGTTGACCGGATTCACTCCGCGCCCTCCTCGTCGTGGCCGGCCGACGCCGGCCGGTTGTTCGGCACCGGCTCCAGCGCCTTGCGCGGGCCGGTGACCGGCGGGCGCTCGGAGGGCGGACGGCCCAGCCAGTCGGCGGTGGTCGACTCCAGCTCGGCCATCCGTCGCAGCATCTCCTGGCTGACGTCGCGGATCTGGCCGCGCTCGCGCAGGGTCTCCATCACCGAGTCCTCGGCGACGGTGCCGTCCGGCAGCAGGGCCGGGATGTCGACCGCGTTGTGCCGGGCGTAGACGCCGGGCGCGGGCAGCGGCGGCAGCTGGATGTTGTCCTTGACCCGCTGGGCGGCGAGCTCGCGCTGCGTCTTGGGGGCCGTCACGTGCTCCCGGTGGGTCAGCACCATGGCGCCGATCGCGGCGGTGATCAGCAGTGCGCCGGTGACCTCGAAGGCCCAGACGTACTTGGTGAAGATCAGCCGGGCCAGACCCTGGACATTGCCCTCGGCGTTGGCCTCGGCGAGACCGGTGAAGGTGTCGAGCTTGGCGTTGGCGATGCCGGCGATCAGCAGCACACCGAACCCGATCCCGCAGAGGACGGCGGCGAACCGCTGGCCCTTCAGCTGCTCCTTCAGCGAGTCCGCGCTGGTGACTCCGACCAGCATCACCACGAACAGGAACAGCATCATGATCGCGCCGGTGTAGACGACGATCTGCACCACGCCCAGGAAGACCGCGCCCTGGGCCATGTAACAGACCGCCAGGGCGAGCATGGTGGCGGCCAGGCAGAGCGCGCTGTGCACGGCCTTCTTCATCGCCAGCATGCCGAGCGCTCCGCCGACGGCGATCACCGCGAGCACCCAGAACTGGACGGCCTCACCGGTGGAGGTCGTCCCGGTGGCGGCGAGGGCCGCGCCGCGCTCCGCGAGATTCAGGGCGGTCACTGCTGGGCCTCCTTCTCCCGGTCGGTGCGCTCCTGCTGGACCGTGCCGGGCGCCGCCGCGGTGATCTCGCCCCGGTAGTAGGCGCCCTCGTCGGCGCCCGGGAAGATCGAGTGCGGGCTGTCGACCATGCCTTCGGAGAGGCCGACCAGCAGTTGCTCCTTGGTGAAGATGAGGTCCTTGCGCGAGGAGTCCGCGAGTTCGTACTCGTTGGTCATGGTGAGCGCACGGGTCGGGCAGGCCTCGATGCAGAGACCGCAGAGGATGCAGCGGGCGTAGTTGATCTGGTAGACCGCCCCGTAGCGCTCGCCCGGCGAGTAGCGCTCCTCCTCGCGGTTGTCGGCCCCTTCCACGTAGATCGCGTCGGCCGGGCAGGCCCAGGCGCAGAGCTCGCAACCGACGCACTTCTCCAGGCCGTCCGGGTGCCGGTTCAGCTGGTGGCGGCCGTGGAAGCGCGGAGCGGTGGGCTTCTTCAGCTCCGGGTACTGCTCGGTGATCCGCTTCTTGAACATGGCCTTGAAGGTCACGCCGAAGCCGGCGGCCGGCCCGAGGACGGATGGCTTGTCGGTCCTGTCGTTCTCGTCGGACGACATCTCGGTCAGCTCCCTTCGGATTGGTCGGCCCCGTTGAGGGCGTCCTGGAGTTGCTTCGGGGCGCGGCTGGGCCGGCGCGGGACCGGCGGGAGCTGCTGACCCGGCAACGGAGGCACCGGATAGCCGCCGGCCATCGGGTCGAACTCGCCACCGGGCGGCGCGCCTTCGGCATCCGGTCCGGCCGGTTCCGGCTTGCGCCGCAGGGCGTCCCGCAACAGGACGAGCAGCAGGATCGCGCCGGCCGGCGCTCCGACGTACAGCACCACCTCGCCGAAGTCGTAGCCCTCGTTCCGCAGGGCCCGGACGCTGGCCACCATGACCAGCCAGACCAGCGAGACCGGGATCAGGACCTTCCAGCCGAGCTTCATGAACTGGTCGTAGCGCAGCCGGGGCAGGGTACCGCGCAACCAGATGAAGAAGAAGATCAGCAGCTGGATCTTCAGCGTGATCCAGAGCATCGGCCACCAGCCGTGGTTGGCCCCCTCCCAGAAGGTGGAGACCGGCCAGGGCGCCCGCCAGCCGCCGAGGAAGAGCGTGGAGGCGACCGCCGAGACGGTGACCATGTTGACGTACTCGGCCAGCATGAACATCGCGAACTTCAGCGAGGAGTACTCGGTGTTGAAGCCGCCGACCAGCTCGCCCTCGGCCTCCGGGAGGTCGAACGGTGCCCGGTTGGTCTCGCCGACCATGGCGATGATGTAGACGATGAAGGAGACCGGTAGCAACACCGCGAACCAGGTCGGCTGCTGCGAGGAGACGATCTCCGAGGTGGACATCGAGCCGGAGTAGATGAACACCGCCGCGAAGGACAGGCCCATCGCGATCTCGTAGCTGATCATCTGCGCCGAGGAGCGCAGCCCGCCGAGCAGCGGATAGGTCGAGCCGGACGACCAGCCGGCCAGCACGATGCCGTAGATCCCGACCGAGGCGGTGGCCAGGATGTACAACAGCGCCACCGGGAAGTCCGTCAGCTGCAGCGGGGTCCGGGTGCCGAAGATCGACACCTCGTCGCCGGCCGGGCCGAAGGGGATCACCGCGAAGGCCATGAAGGCGGGGATCGCGCAGACGATCGGGGCCAGGATGTAGACCGCCTTGTCGGCGCCCTTGACCACCAGGTCTTCCTTGAGCGCCAGCTTCACGCCGTCGGCGAGCGACTGCAGCAGGCCCCACGGGCCGTTCCGGTTGGGGCCGATGCGCAACTGCATCCAGGCCACCACCTTGCGCTCCCAGACGATCGAGATCAGCACGGTGCCGACCAGGAACACGAAGCAGAAGACGGCCTTGAGCAGGACCAGCCACCAGGGGTCGCGGCCGAAGAAGCCCAGGGTCTCGTACGCGGCGAGGTTCATCGGTGCTCCCCCTCGGCGGTCGGGGCGGCGGCCTGTCCGGCGCGCTCCGCGCTGCCGGTAGCGGTGCCGGCGACCGCGTCCGCGGTGCCCTCGTCGGCAGTACCCGTGTCGACAGTGCCCGTGTCGGCGGCGATGGTGTCGGCGGCGATGGTGACCAGGTGGCCCACGGTGGTACCCAGCGCGCGGTGGGCCCCGCCCGGGGTGGAGTTGAGCGGGATCCAGACCGTACGGTCCGGGATGTCCTTGGTGATCTCCAGCGGCAGGGTGAGCGATCCGGCCGGACCGGTCAGCCGCAACGCCGACCGAACGGCCTCGGCGACCGACCCCGTGGAGGCGGCGGCGGGCACCGAGGTGGCCCCGATCTCCTCGGCGGTGGCCGGTGAGATCCGGGCGACGGCCGGATG
The DNA here is from genome assembly GCF_042752535.1 of Kitasatospora sp. NPDC059327. Classification (NCBI taxonomy): domain Bacteria; kingdom Bacillati; phylum Actinomycetota; class Actinomycetes; order Kitasatosporales; family Streptomycetaceae; genus Kitasatospora; species Kitasatospora sp. NPDC059327. The sequence continues at coordinate 119,655 of NZ_JBHYYB010000015.1, forward strand.
CCGCGTGCCGGCCAGGTGCGGATCGCCCTGCTGGAGCGAGCCGTTGTCCAGCAGCTGACGCCACCCCGCGAGCACCGCCTGGCCGGTGGCCGGCCGGGGCAGCACCGCGGGATGGGCGGCGGGAACGGCGGGGTGGTCGCCGGTCCACGGCTCGAACCGGTCCAGCTCCAGCCGGGCGGCCCGGACGTCGGGCAGGCCCAGCCGGTGGCCCAGCGCGTCCGCCAGCATGTTCAGCACCCGGAGATCCGAGTACAGGTGCCGGCTCATCTGCTGGTCGGGCTTGAGCGCGGCCTCGAACATCCGCACCCTGCCCTCCCAGTCCAGGAACGTTCCGGCCTTCTCGGCCACCGCGGCGACCGGGAGCACCACGTCGGCGCGCGCGGTGACCGCGGACGGACGCAGCTCCAGCGACACCATGAACGGCACGGCGGCCAGCGCCTCGTCGACCAGCGCCGGATCCGGCAGGTCGTCCGGGTCGACGCCGCCGACCAGCAACGCGTCCAGCCCGCCGTGGGCGGCGGCCGCGAGGATCTGGTCGGTGTCCCGGCCGAGCCGGGCCGGGAGTTCGGTCACTCCCCAGGCGGCCGCGGTCTCGGCCCGGGCGGCCGGAGCGGTGACCGGACGCCCGCCGGGCAGCAGCCCGGGCAGCGCGCCCGCCTCGACGGCGCCGCGTTCACCGGCCCGGCGCGGGATCCAGGCGAGCCCGGCACCGGTGGCGTGTGCGAGGCGCAGCGCGGCAGTCAGCGCGCCCGGAACGGCGGCCAGCCGCTCGCCGGCCAGGATGACGGCCCCGGGTGTGCGGAGCAGCTCGGCGGCGCGGCCGGCGTCGTCGTTCAGCGGCTCGTCGGCGGCGAGGGCGGAGAGCCACTCCGCCTCGGTGCCGGGTGCCGCGGGCAGCAGGGCGCCGCGCAGCTTGGCCAGGCCCCGGGAGCTGTGGGAGGCGATCGAGAACACCTTGAGGCCGGCGGCCCGGGTGGCCTTGCGCAGCCGCAGGAAGACGATCGGCGACTCCTCCTCGGGCTCGAAGCCCGCGAGCAGCACGGCCGGGGCGGCCTCCAACCGCTCGTAGTCGACGCCGGCGCCCCCGAGGTCGGTACCCCGGCCGGCGACGGCGGCGGCCAGGAAGTCCGCCTCCTCGCCGCTGTGGGGACGGGCCCGGAAGTCCACGTCGTTGGTGCCGAGGACCACCCGGGCGAACTTGGCGTAGGCGTAGGCGTCCTCGACCGTGACGCGGCCTCCGGTGAGCACCCCGGCACGGGCTCCGCGCAGTCCCTCGGCGGCCCTGGCCAGTGCCTCCGGCCAGGAGGCCGCGACGAGTTCGCCCGTCTCGGCGTCACGGACCAGCGGGGTCGCCAGCCGGTCGCGCTGCTGCGCGTAGCGGAAGGCGAACCGGCCCTTGTCGCAGTTCCACTCCTCGTTGACCGCCGGGTCCTCGCCCGCGAGGCGCCTCAGCACCTTGCCGCGCCGGTGGTCGGTGCGCTGCGCGCAGCCGGAGGAGCAGTGCTCGCAGACGCTGGGCGAGGAGACCAGGTCGAACGGACGGGAGCGGAAACGATAAGCCGCCGAGGTGAGCGCGCCGACCGGGCAGATCTGGATGGTGTTCCCGGAGAAGTACGACTCGAAGTCGTCACCCTGGCCGGTGCCGACCTGCTGGAGCGCGCCGCGCTCGACCAGGTCGATGAACGGGTCTCCGGCGATCTGCTGCGAGAAGCGGGTGCAGCGGGCGCAGAGCACACAGCGCTCGCGGTCCAGCAGCACCTGGGTGCTGATCGGCACCGGCTTCTCGTAGGTCCGCTTCATCCCCTCGAAGCGGGAGTCGGTGTCCCCGGTGGACATCGCCTGGTTCTGCAGCGGGCACTCGCCGCCCTTGTCGCAGACCGGGCAGTCCAGCGGGTGGTTGATCAGCAGCAGCTCCATCACGCCGCGCTGGGCCTTCTCCGCGACCGGCGAACTGACCTGCGTCCGGACCACCATGCCTTCGGCGACCGGAATCGTGCAGGAGGCGACCGGCTTGCGCTGCCCCTCGATCTCGACGATGCACTGCCGGCAGGCGCCGGCCGGGTCGAGCAACGGGTGGTCGCAGAAGCGCGGGATCTGGGTGCCGATCTGCTCGGCGGCCCGGATCACCAGCGTCCCCTTGGGGACCTGCACTTCGATGCCGTCGATGGTGAGCGTGACCAGGTCGACCGCGGCCTTGGAGGTGGCTGGTTCTGTGATCGTCACGCGTGCACCTCCCTTTCGGTGGCGGACTGGTGGCCGGGGCGGGGGCCGTCGGCCCAGACGGTGGAGGCGGCCGGGTCGAACGGGCAGCGGCGCTCGGTGAGGTGCTGCTCGTACTCGGCCCGGAAGTGCTGGAGCGAGGAGACGATCGGACTGGCCGCACCGTCGCCCAGCGCGCAGAAGGACTTGCCGTTGATGTTGTCGGCGATGTCGAGGAGCTTCTCCAGGTCGCCCTCGACGCCCTCGCCGGCCTCGACCCGCTTGAGCAGCTGGACGAGCCAGTACGTCCCCTCGCGGCAGGGCGTGCACTTGCCGCAGGACTCGTGGGCGTAGAACTCCGTCCAACGGGTGACGGCCCGGACCACGCAGGTGGTCTCGTCGAAGATCTGCAGGGCCTTGGTACCGAGCATCGAACCGGCCGCGCCGACACCCTCGTAGTCGAGCGGGACGTCGAGGTGCTCGTCGGTGAACATCGGGGTGGAGGAACCCCCCGGGGTCCAGAACTTGAGCCGGTGCCCGGCCCGGACGCCGCCGCTGATGTCCAGCAACTGGCGCAGCGTGACGCCGAGCGGCGCCTCGTACTGGCCCGGGTTGGTGACGTGGCCGGAGAGCGAGTAGAGCGTGAAGCCGGGGGACTTCTCGGTGCCCAGACCCTTGAACCACTCCTTGCCGCGCGCCAGGATCGGCGGCACCGAGGCGATCGACTCGACGTTGTTGACCACCGTCGGGCAGGCGTAGAGGCCGGCGATCGCCGGGAACGGCGGACGCAGCCGGGGCTGGCCCCGGCGCCCCTCCAGCGAGTCCAGCAGTGCCGTCTCCTCGCCGCAGATGTAGGCGCCGGCGCCGGCGTGCACGGTGATGTCGAGATCGGTGCCGGACCCCAGGATGTTCTTGCCGAGCAGTCCGGCCTGGTAGGCCTCGGCCACCGCGGCCTGCAGACGGCGCAGTACCGGGACGACCTCGCCGCGCAGGTAGATGAACGCGTGGTCGCAGCGGATCGCGTAGGAGGCGATGATCATGCCCTCGATCAGCGCGTGCGGGTTGGCGAAGAGCAGCGGGATGTCCTTGCAGGTGCCCGGCTCGGACTCGTCCGCGTTGACCACCAGGTAGTGCGGCTTGCCGTCGTTCTGCGGGATGAACTGCCACTTCATGCCGGTGGGGAAGCCCGCGCCGCCGCGGCCGCGCAGACCGGAGTCCTTCACCAGCGCGATCACGTCGTCCGGGGGCATCGCGAGGGCGGCCTTCAGGCCCTCGTACCCGGCGTGGCGGCGGTAGGTGGCGAGCGTCCAGGGGCGGCTGTCGTCCCAGGACGCTGACAGCACCGGGGTGAGCAGCTTCTCGGCCGGCTCGGCGGAGGTCATCACGCTTCGGTCCCTTCGTGACGGGGCGAGACGACCCGGGTGCCGCCGGTACCGGGCAGCGCCTCGCCCTTGGCCAGCCGGAGGCCGGCCAGTGAGGGCGCGCCGCCGGCACCGGACTCGTCGACGGCGCCGGGGCGCTCGTCCGGGAACCCGGCCAGGATCCGGGAGGACTCCTTGAAGCTGCAGAGCCGCGCGCCACGCGTGGGGTGGACCTCCCGGCCGGCCCGCAGGTCGTCGACCAAGCGCCGTGCGCTCTCCGGGGTCTGGTCGTCGAAGAACTCCCAGTTGACCATCACGACGGGGGCGTAGTCGCAGGCGGCGTTGCACTCGATGTGCTCGATCGAGATCTCGCCGTCCCCGGTGGTCTCGTTGTTCTTGATCCCGAGGTGCTGCTGGAGCTCCTCGAAGATCTGGTCGCCGCCGAGCACCGCGCACAGCGTGTTGGTGCAGACGCCGACGTGGTACTTCCCGGCCGGCCGCCGTCGGTACATGGTGTAGAACGTGGCGACGGCGGTGACCTCGGCGGTGGTGAGGTCCAACTGCTCGGCGCAGAACCGGATGCCGGTCGGGCTGACGAAACCCTCTTCGGCCTGCACCAGGTGCAGCAGCGGAAGCAGCGCGGACCGGGCCACCGGATAGCGGCCGATCAGCTCCTTCGCGTCGTCGGCCAGGCGGGCGTACACCTCCTCGGAGTACGGCCTGGCCGGCAGCGCCGGCATCCCCAACTGGACGTCTGTCACCGGTCCACGCCTCCCATCACCGGGTCGAGCCCGGCCACCGCGACGATCACGTCGGCGACCTGGCCGCCCTCGCACATCGCCGCCATCGACTGCAGATTGGTGAACGACGGATCCCGGAAGTGGACCCGGTACGGGCGCGTCCCGCCGTCGCTGACCACGTGCACGCCCAGCTCGCCCTTGGGCGACTCGACCGCCGCGTACGCCTGGCCGACCGGGACCCGGAAGCCCTCGGTGACCAGCTTGAAGTGGTGGATCAGGGCCTCCATCGACGTACCCATGATCTTGCGGATGTGGTCGAGCGAGTTGCCCATGCCGTCCGGGCCGACGGCCAGCTGGGCGGGCCAGGCGATCTTCTTGTCGGCCACCATGACCGGACCGGGGCGCAAGCGTTCCAGGCACTGCTCGACGATCCGCAGCGACTGCTTCATCTCCTCCAGACGGATCAGGAAGCGGCCGTAGGAGTCGGCACTGTCGGCGATCGCGACCTCGAAGTCGTAGTTCTCGTAGCCGCAGTACGGGTCCGTCTTGCGCAGGTCGTGCGGCAGGCCGGTGGAGCGGAGCACCGGCCCGGTCGCTCCGAGGGCCAGGCAGCCGGGCAGGTCGAGGAAGCCGACGTCGACCAGGCGGGCCTTGAACACCGGGTTGCCGGTGGCGAGTTTGTCGTACTCGTGCATCCTGGAGCGGAGAGTCTTCACCGCCTCGTGGATCTGGTCGACCGCACCGGGCGGGAGATCCTGGGCGAGGCCGCCGGGGCGGACGTACGCGTGGTTCATCCGGAGGCCGGTGACCAGCTCGAAGACGTCCAGGACGGTCTCGCGGTCACGGAACCCGTAGGTCATCAGCGTGATGCCGCCGATCTCCATACCGCCGGTGGCCAGGCAGACCAGGTGCGAGGAGACCCGATTGAGCTCCATCATCATCACGCGGATGACGCTGGCCCGGTCCGGGATGTCGTCGGTGATGCCGAGCAGCTTCTCGACCGCGAGGCAGTAGGCGGTCTCGTTGAACAGTGGAGTCAGGTAGTCCATCCGGGTCACGAAGGTGGTGCCCTGGACCCAGTTGCGGAACTCCATGTTCTTCTCGATGCCGGTGTGCAGGTAACCGATGCCGCAGCGGGCCTGCTTCACCGTCTCGCCGTCGATCTCCAGGATCAGCCGCAACACGCCGTGGGTGGAAGGGTGTTGGGGGCCCATGTTGACGATGATGCGCTCGTCGTCGGCCCGGCCGACGGCTTCGACCACCTCACCCCAGTCGCCCCCGGTGACGGTGAAGACCCGGCCCTCGGTGGTCTCGCGGGCGTCGGCCCGGGCGGCCCCTCCGGCCGCCGCCTCTTCGTAGTGCTGAGTACTCATCAGCTGTACGACCTCCGCTGGTCAGGAGCCGGGATCTGGGCACCCTTGTACTCGACGGGGACACCGCCGAGCGGGTAGTCCTTGCGCTGGGGGTGACCGAGCCAGTCGTCCGGCATCATGATCCGGGTGAGCGCCGGGTGGCCTTCGAAGATCAGACCGAAGAAGTCGTAGGTCTCTCGCTCGTGCCAGTCGTTGGTCGGGTAGACCGTGACCACCGACGGGATGCGCGGGTCGGCGTCGGGTGCGCTGACCTCCAGCCTGATCAGCCGGCCGTGGGTGATCGAACGCAGGTGGTAGACCGCGTGCAGCTCACGCCCCTGGTCACCCGGGTAGTGCACACCGCTCACGCCGAGGCAGAGTTCGAAGCGGAGCGCGGGGTCGTCCCGAAGGACGCGCGCGGTCCGGAGCAGGTGCTCCCGCGCGATGTGGAAGGTGAGTTCGGCGCGGTCGACGACCGTCTTCTCGATCACGTCCGCCGGTTCGATGCCCTGCTCCTCCAGGGCGCCCTCCAGCTCGTCCGCGACCTCGTCGAACCAGCCGCCGTAGGGGCGTTCGGTGGCGGGCGGCAGCGCGATCGGGGCACTGAGCCCGCCGAATCCGGACGTGTCCCCGCTGCCCTGACCGCCGAACATGCCCTGCCGGCGGCCGACCACCTCGACGGGGATCTCGCGACGCGGCTGCTCCTGGTCGCGGCGGGTCCCCGGTACCTGGTCGTTCATCGCAGCTGCCCCCGCATCTCACTCACCGGGGTGGCCTGCAGGGCCAGCGCCTCGCCCAACTCCTCGGCCCGGCGCCGGTTCGCCCCCAGCGGCTCGTGCTGGATCTTGTCGTGCAACTTCAGGATGGCGTCCATCAGCATCTCCGGGCGGGGCGGACACCCGGGAAGGTAGATGTCCACCGGGACGATGTGGTCGACGCCCTGCACGATCGCGTAGTTGTTGAACATCCCGCCCGAGGAGGCGCAGACCCCCATCGAGATGACCCACTTCGGATTGGGCATCTGGTCGTACACCTGGCGCAGGACCGGCGCCATCTTCTGGCTCACCCGACCGGCCACGATCATCAGATCGGCCTGCCGGGGGGAGCCCCGGAAGACCTCCATCCCGAACCGGGCCAGGTCGTAGCGACCGGCCCCGGTGGTCATCATCTCGATCGCGCAGCAAGCGAGTCCGAAGGTGGCCGGGAAGAGCGACGCCTTGCGCACCCAGCCCGCGGCTGTCTCCACACTCGTGAGCAGAAAGCCGCTCGGCAGCTTCTCCTCGATTCCCATCAGATCCCTCTCAATGCCCTCAGTGCCCTCAAGTGCTGTGGTCTGTGCGCTGGTTCGGGCCTCTGCACCCGCCCGGGCTTGTCCGCCCGTTCACAAAGTCAGCGGCCGCCCCGCACTCAGTCCCACTCCAGGCCGCCGCGGCGCCAGACGTAGGCGTACGCGACGAAGACGGTGGCGATGAACAGGAGCATCTCGACCAGCCCGAAGATCCCCAGGGCGTCGAAGCTCACCGCCCACGGATAAAGGAAGACGATCTCGATGTCGAAGACGATGAAGAGCATCGCCGTCAGGTAGTACTTGATCGGGAACCGACCGCCGCCCACGGGCTGCGGGGTCGGCTCGATGCCGCACTCGTACGCCTCCAACTTGGCCCGGTTGTAACGCTTGGGCCCGGTCAGTGAGGCCATCACGACGGAACCGACCGCGAACGCCGCCGCGATGGCACCGAGTACGAGGATCGGCGCGTAGGCATTCATAGCGCCCGCTCCCTCCGTCCAGTCGTCCTTGACTGCAGATCGGAACCGACGGGTCACGCTGTGGTGGACCCGCGTCCCAGTTCCCGAGATCCACCTCATGTGAGGCAGTTCACAAAGCCTGGAACGAGCGCATCCTATGCCCGTCGGCTTGTGATCTGCGACACGCAGTTCACGGCGATCTTTGTGATCTACGCCACCCTTGGAATGGTGGCGAAAGTGAACATGACCAGAGTTGTCAACGCAAAGCAGTCAAATGGTCACAGTTAGTCGTATTCATCTGCGAAGCGGCAGGTCAGAGCCTCGCTTCTATATCAACTATGCGTCGCTCGGGGCAAATTTCCAGGCGTCATGTTGACGTGTTATAGCGCCTCACTCGCAGGGGTGGCGGCCCTCCGAACGTCCGCTTGACCCTTCGTTCACAAGCGCGCGAGCGTCCGCTTTCCAAGACCGGCCCGGAGCCGGCTCCGTCGTATTCGGGGGCACTACCGAGGGTGCCGAGGGTGCCCGCGAAGGCGCTGCCGAGGGTGCTGTTGGGGGTGTCGTCGCAGGTGGCGTCGAGGGTCGGCCGAGTTCCGGGGAGACGCCGACGGGCCGGGTGGGTTCGGCGGGCCGGCCGGCGGGGCCGGCGGCTGGGTTGACCGGGGTGGCGGGGTGGCACGCTGCCGAGGCGGGCAGCGTGCGGCGGGCCGGTACCCCGCGCTGTCCGAGGTCAGGCGCAGCCTAGGCGCCGCTCAGGCGCCGCTCTCCCACACCCACGCCGCGACGCCGACGCGGTTGCGGGCTCCGATCTTGCGCTGAATCGTGGCCAAGTGGTTCTTCACCGTTCCGGCGGTGATGAACAACTGCGAGCCGATCTCCGCGTTGGTCGAGCCATTGGCGACGAGCTGAGCGATCTCCCTTTCCCTCGCGGTGAGCTCCTCGACGAACTCCGGCCTCGGCCGCTCCGGTGTGCCCCGCGCCTCCCGGCGCGCGGCTCCTACTCCCCTTCCCCGCTCCTGTGGCTGCCTCGCGCGATGCGCGGTCTGCCGTTCGGAGCGCGCATCGAGCGGCGGTCTCGGATCCTGCTGCGACAGCTGGCGCAGCAGGCGCACCGTGACCTGCGGGCTGATCAAGGCGTCCCCCGCTACGGCTGCCCGCACCGCCTCGGTGATCAGCGCCGGCCCGGAACGCTTCAGCAGGAATCCGGCGGCGCCGGCGCGGATCGCCGCCTGCACGTACTCGTCGAGGTCGAAGGTCGTCACCACGACGACCCGGAACTCTTCGCCCAACCGCCGGGTCAGCTCCAGCCCGTCCAGCCTCGGCATCCTGATGTCCGCGAGGATCACGTCCGGCCGCAACCGGTGGGCCTGCTCGACCGCCGACTCGCCGTCCTCCGCCTCACCCACCACCTCGATGTCCGGCTGGGCATCCAGAATGATCCGGTACGCACTGCGAATCGCCTCGTCGTCGTCCGCGAGAAGGACCCGGATGCTCATCGCGCCTCCAACGGCATCGTCGCTGTGACCGACCAGCCACCGGAGCCCTCGCGCCCCGCGGCGAGCGCCCCGCCCAGTGCCTCCACCCGGGCCGCCAGCCCGGCAAGCCCGCTGCCGCCGCGGCGGGCCTCGCCGAAGCGCGTACCGGACTGCTGCGGAGCACTGCCGTCGTCCTGCACTGTGACCTCCAGCCACCGCCCCTCACGCCGGACCCTGATGTCGATCACGCGCGCGGTGGGCGCGTGCCGGCGTACGTTGGTCAATGCCTCGACCACGACCCGGTAGGCCGTCGCCGCCACCTCTCGGGGCACCCCGGGCTGGTCAGCCGGAGCGTCCAACAGCACGGTGACGCCCCCGGACTCCGCGAACCGATCGGTGAGCTCGACGAGCTCGGCCAGGCCCGGCTGCGGACCGCGCTCCGAAGTCTCCGTCTCCTCACTGCGCAGCAGGTGGACGGTCCGGTCGAGCGAGGCCAGCGCCTGTTGCCCGGCCCGTTCTATCCGCTCGAACAGCGCCACCGCCCTAGCCGGATCCGAGGCGGCCAGAACCATGCCCGCCTGTGCCTGAGCGACCATGGCGCTGACGTCGTGCGCGACGAAGTCGTGCAGATCATGAGCCAGTTCGAGCCGCTGGGTCCGACGGGCGGCGGCCACCGAACGGAGCCGGGTGTCGTCCAATCCCCGCAGGTACAACCCCATCAGCACCGCCGGCACCGCGAGCACCGAACCGAAGCCGAAGAGCGTCAAGGTGTCCTCCGGCCCGACGATGCCCTGGAAGCGGGACGGCTGGAGTGCGACCGCGCCCGCGATCGTCCACGTGACCACCGCAGACCGCCTCCCGGTCTCGGTCCGCAGCGTCGAGACCAACAGGACCAGAAGCGAGGCGATTTCAAGCAGACCGGCCAGCCCGCACCACCGGTCCGACTCGGTCCAGCGGCTGGCGGCCCAGATCCCCGCGGTGACCGCGAGCGAACCTGCCCCGGCCGTACCGGCGAGGACCGCCACGCCCCACCGTGCCCGCAGCCGCACCACCCAGCCGAGCAGCACAGCGACGGGGATTACCAACGCCAGGATCTGACTCATCATCGCCTCCCTTCGACGGTCAGCCTATGAGCCCCCGACGGGTGGCGCCTCTGCCGATCGGCACATTCCCGCACCCGTTCTGAACGGCCGGAACAGCCCGATCGGCATCTGTTGCCGCCCCCGCCCAGCGGCCAGGCTTGACCCGTCGGATCGGCCACCGCGGCCGGCCACGAAAGGAGTTCACCGTCATGGCAGACACCGTGACCGCAGTCGTGCCAGTGCCCGCACACCCCGGCCTCGGCGGCCCCACGACCGTGGCACCGGGCGTCGGCGCGGTCCGCCGCCGCCACGACACCGCGGCCGGCGTCCCTCGCTGGGCCGATCGCGCCGCAAGGGCCACGGTCTGGACCACCGTGCCGTCCGGGCTCTGGCGGGTCGCCCTCGGGCTGGGCGTTCCGGTCGGTTTCACCGGGGAGCTCGCCGCGACGACCGATCGCTACATCCCGGGTTGGGGCACCGCCTACGTCCTGCTGTTGAGCGCTCTGGCCGAGGCCCTGGCCCTCCTCACCCTCGGTCTGGTCCGCCCCTGGGGCGAGGTGGTGCCCCGCTGGGTCCCCTTGATCGGCGGCCGCGCCGTCCATCCACTCGCCGCGATCGTCCCGGCCGCCCTGGGCTCCGGCGTTCTCGTCTGGGCGGGCATGTCGTCCTTGTTCGGCGGATGGGCGTCCGCGATGAGCAGTCCGGAAGCTCCCCATGGCACCGCCGGTCTGATCATGACCCTGTGCTACCTCCCGCTGGTCGCCTGGGGTCCACTGGTCGCCGTCGTCACCGTGGCCTACGCCCGCCGCACCCTGGGACGGCGCCGATGACGACCGCGCCCGGTCAGGCCGGTGCCGGCTCCGAGGCTGCCTCCACCGGCTTGGTTTCGTCCCGTTCCGTTCCGACCGCGGTACGGCGCCCCCATTCGGTGGCGCCCAGGACGAGAGCGCCTCCGACGAGTGCCAGCGGGCCCAGATGGTTGCCGGCGAGGGTGATCCCGAACACGGCGGCCCAGACCGGCTCGGTGCCCAGCAGCAGACTGACCCGGGAGGGCGATGTGGCCCGGACGGCCCACATCTGTACGAAGAAGGCGAACAACGTGCAGAGCAGCGCCAGATGCAACAACCAGGCCCACTCGGCCGGGCCGTACGACGCGGCGACCGTCCAGGGCAGCGGTCCGGCGAACGGCGCGGCCGCGGCGAACACCACCGTGGCGGTCGCGAGTTGGACCCAGGTGAGGCCCAAGGAATCGGTGGACCGAATGGCCCGGACGCGGGCCATGGCGAGCACATGCGCGGTCCTCACCACAGCGGCACCGAGCATCAGCAGATCACCAGGCGTCGGCGCCTTCAGCCCGCCGTCGCCGGTGAGCAGGGCGACACCCACCACAGCGAGCCCGGCCGCCGCGAGGAACGTTCGCGGCAACGCCGTACGGGTGAGCACGCTCTCCGCGAGCGGGGTGAACACCATCGTGAGGCTGATGATCAGGCCGGCATTGGTCGCGGAGGTATGCACCGCGCCATAGGTCTCCAGCAGAAAGACCCCGGCGAGCACCAGCCCCAGGAGGGCTCCTCCCAGCCACTCGGCCCGGCTCATCGCGCGCAGTGCCCGGTGCGCGAGTAGACCCAGTACGGGCAGCACCAGCCCGAACCGCAGCACCAGCATGGCCACCACCGTCCCCGACTCCGCCACCTGCTGCACCGCGAGGAAGCTCGACCCCCACACCACGGCCACCAGCAAGACCGGTACATCACGAAGAAAGGACGACGAAGTGCGCATGGACAGGACCCCTCCGAAGCGAATGGAACCGACGAGGAGATTCCCGTACGACATCGGACGGATCTCGGAGCACCGCAGGCCTTCTCTAAGGGCCTGCACCAAAGGCCCGCCATCTTCGCGCACCGCACCGCCCGCGATCAACGGTTTTCGGCTTCGAGCGCCTCAGTGCGAAGCAAAATACGACTCCCGTCGCATTAAAGTGAGGGAGGCATGGCACCGTCGTCACACCGTGTGCCGAAACGACTGGAGACCACCGTGAGCGAGGAAGCTCGGACCCCTATCCCCCGCCCCGGCGGACGCAGCGCCCGGGTGCGAGCGGACGTGGTCGCCGCGACGCTCGCCGAGGTGGCCGAGAAGGCGTACGACGGGCTGACCGTCGACGCGATCGCGGCCCGGTCAGGCGTCCACAAGGCCACCCTGTACCGCCGATGGGGTGGGGTGGACGGACTGGTCGCGGACGCGCTCACCGCCTCCGCCGACCAGCCCTGGTCGGCCCCCGACACCGGCGACCTCGCCACTGACCTGCGTCGGATCACCCACGAGGTCTTCGCTGTCTTCACCGACCCCGAACTGGGCCCGATCCCGACCGCGCTGATCACCGCCGCCCAGCGGTCCGACATCGGGACCACCGCCCTGCGCGCCTTCTTCACCGCTCGCCACCGCCAGGCCGCCGCAGTGGCCGCGCGGGCCGTCGAACGGGGCGAGCTGCCCGGAGGAACGGACGGCGCCGAAGTGGTCCGGGCGGCGACGGCCCCGCTCTACTACCGCCTGTTCGTCACCGGCGAGCCCCTGGACGCCCGCACCGCCGAGCAAGCCGCCGACGCCGCCGGCCTCGCCGCCCGCGCCGGCCTGTTCACCACACCCGCCGACGCCTGATCCCCACCACCACCCACAGCCGCTGTCGACGACACAACGCCCCCGGATACCCACCCGGTCACCACAGCGTGCGCCACGCGAACGCCACGCCTCAGCCAATGCCGACGCCGAGCAGGCATCCCTCGTCGACCACCCCGCCACGACGCCCGAAGCACCGCACGACACCCGCCACTGCCGCACACCACCCACCTCCTGCCCCCGGCGTCTACCGGATCCCCGCCCGGGCGTGGATGATGTCGCCATGACAATCCAGCCGTCCACCACCCCTCGGAAGGCCCGTCACGTGAATCGCAAGCACTGGGCGTTGCCCGCCGCCGCCACCGTCCTGCTGCTCGCCACGAGCACCGGCACCGCCGCGGCGGACGCCCTGCCGACCGCGCCCCCCACACCCGCGGCCGCCACCTGCGCCTACACCCCGGCGGTGCCCGCCGACAACTTCAAGGGCATCCCGGTCTTCGACGCCAAGAAGGCCGCCAAGCCCTACAGCGCGACCTTGAAGACCAGCCAGGGCGCGATCACCTTCCAGGCCCTGACCGCCGAGGCACCCTGCACGACCTTCTCCTTCCGCTTTCTCGCCGAACGCGACTACTTCGACCGGAGCCACTGCCACCGGCTGACCACCCAGCGGATCTTTGTCCTGCAGTGCGGTGACCCGACCGGTACCGGAAGCGGCGGCCCGGGCTACTCCTTCCCCGACGAGAACCTCACCGGCGCCACCTATCCCGCCGGCACCGTGGCCATGGCCAACGCCGGGCCGAACACCAACGGCAGCCAGTTCTTCTTCGTCTGGAAGGACACCAAGCTCTCCCCCGCCTACACCCCGTTCGGCCGGGTGACCGCCGGCCTGGACGTCCTCCAGAAGATCGCCGCCGGCGGCGAGGACGACCAGAACAACCCCGGCGACGGCTTTCCGACCCTGCCGGTGAACATCCGGAACGTGAAGATCAGCTCCCGCTGAACCCAGCGCACCGCTCCCGTACGGTGGTCGACGTCACCGATGCCGTACGGGAGCAACGCCGATGGACAGCAGGATCTGGGAGAGCGTCGACCAGCTGGTCGCATGGCTGGACAGGGAGAGCAAGCTCTCCCCTCAGGAGGAGCGCCTGCTCCGCATTCTCAAACTCTCCGAGGAGGTGGGCGAGGTCGGCGCCGCCGTGGTCGGCGTCACCGGGCAGAATCCCCGCAAGGGCGTGACCCACACCTGGGAGGACGTGCAGCACGAGCTCTGCGACGTCGTCTTCAGCGCCCTCGTCGCCCTGCGCACACTCACGCCGGACGCCGCCCAGGTCTTCGCGGACCGCCTCGCCTACGTCGAGCAGCGCTCCACCGCCGGCCGCCGGGAGCAGTAACGGCCCTCGGCCCTGCACCCACCGGCCCTGCACCCACGGCCCTGAGCCGCCCACCGGGGCGCCGCCCACCTCGCACCGCCTGACGGACGCCGCCCGGCAGGCGGCACGGCCCGTCAGGCACCATCCGTCAGGCACCACCCGTCAGGCGTTCGGGGCGACGCGGGTGAGGCCGTTGATGATGCGGTCCATGGCGTCGCCGCCCTGCGGGTCCGTCAGGTTGGCGAGCATCTTGAGGACGAACTTCATCAGCATCGGGTGGGTCAGGCCGCGCTGGGTGGCGAGCTGCATCACCTTGGGGTTGCCGATGAGCTTCACGAACGCGCGGCCGAGGGTGTAGTAGCCGCCGTAGACATCCTTCAGGATGCGCGGGTAGGCCTGTAGAGCCCGCTCGCGGCCGGCGTCCGTCACCCGGGCGTTGGCCTGGACGATGACGCCGGCCGCGATCTGGCCGGATTCCATCGCATAGGCGATGCCCTCGCCGTTGAACGGGTTGACCATGCCACCGGCGTCACCGACGAGCAGTAGCCCGCGGGTGTAGTGCGGCTGACGGTTGAAGGCCATCGGCAGGGCGGCGCCGCGGATCGGGTCGGTCATGTTCTCGGGGGTGTAGCCCCACTCCGCCGGCATGCTGGCACACCAGGCCTTGAGCACGTCACGCCAGTCCAGCTCGCCGAAGGCGGGCGAGGAGTTGAGGATGCCGAGACCGACGTTGGAGGTGCCGTCACCCATGCCGAAGATCCAGCCGTAGCCGGGCAGCAGCTTGCGGTCCCCCGCGCGGGTGTCCCACAGCTCCAGCCAGGACTCCAGGTAGTCGTCGTCATGGCGCGGGGAGTTGAAGTACGTCCGGTAGGCGACACCCATCGGACGGTCCTCACGGCGGTGCAGGCCCATCGCCAGCGAGAGCCGGGTGGAGTTGCCGTCGGCCGCGACGACCAGCGGCGCGCGGAAGGTCACCGCGCGCTTCTCGTCACCGAGCCGGGCGGTGACGCCGACGATCCGGCCGGTCCGGTCGTCCAGTACCGGGCCGCTGACGTTGCACCGCTCGTACAGGCGGGCGCCGGCCTTCTCCGCCTGACGGGCGAGCAGCTCGTCGAAGTCGGCGCGCTTGCGGACCAGTCCGTAGTCGGGGAACGCGGACAGCTCCGGCCAGTCCAGCTCCAGCCGGACGCCGCCGCCGATGATCCGCAGGCCCTTGTTGTGCAGCCAGCCGTTCTCGATCGACACGTCGATCCCCATGTCGACCAGCTGCTTGGTGGCACGGGGCGTCAGGCCGTCGCCGCAGACCTTCTCCCGGGGGAACGAGGTCTTCTCCAGCAGCAGCACGTCGAGACCGGCCTGGGCGAGGTAGTACGCGGTGGTGGCGCCGGCCGGGCCCGCACCGACCACGATGACGTCCGCGGTGCTCTCCACGGTGCTGTCCGGCTTCGTCAGGTCGGCTGCGGTCTCGGACACGGTGGGCACTCTCCTGGAGCTACGGCTGGGGGACGGAGGCGTTGTCCCCGGCAGTCTAGTTGCCGCCCCCGGGCCAGGATCCGAGGGCGGCACCCACGACGCACTCCGCGGCTAGACGCGAGCCCCGGCCTCGGCCCCACCCCTGGGCTCGCCCCCGGGCGCGACCTCAGCCCGGCCCGCACCACCGACCGCGCCGTCGACCCTGTCGGAGACCCCGTCCCCGCCACCGACCCCGCCACCGACCGCGCCGTCGACCGCGTCACCGGCTCCGCCCGGCAGCACCACGAGGGGAACCGGTGCCACCTCCCGGCGCCGGCGCGGAATGAAGGCGATGATCAGCACCCCGAGCGCGGCCGCCCCGGCACCGATCGCGAAGGTCGCCCGGAAACCGCCCAGCGAGGGCACCTGCGCCGGCCCGAAGGAGACGGCCGTGTGGGCGAGCACCGCGCCGATCACCGCGCTGGCGAACGAGGTGCCGATCGAGCGCATCAGCGCGTTGAACCCGTTGGCGGCAGCGGTCTCACCGGGCGGGACGGCCCCCATGATGAGCGCCGGGATGGCCGCGTAGGCGAAGGCGATGCCGGTGCCGAGGATGCAGCCGACCAGGACCAGCTGCCAGACCTCGTGCAGCAGGACGAGGCCCAACAGGTACCCGACGGCGAGGACGACCGCGCCGACCAGGAGCGAGGTCCGCGGCCCCTTGGCGGCGGAGAGCTTCGCCGAGAACGGGGAGACCAGCATCATGATCAGTCCACCGGGGGCCATGCAGAGCCCGGCCACCACCATCGAGCGGCCGAGACCGTAGCCGGTCGCCTCGGGCAGTTGCAGCAGCTGGGGCAGGGCGAGCGACTGCGCGTACATCGCGAAGCCGAGCGCCACCGAGGCCCCGTTGGTGAGCAGCACCTGCCGTCGGGCGGTGGCCCGAAGGTCGACCAGCGGCTGGTCGCTGCGCAGTTCGAACAGCCCCCAGAGCAGCAGGATCAGCACGGCGGCGGCGAACAGGCCGAGGGTGAGGCCGCTGAGCCAGCCCCAGTCGCCGCCCTTGGAGATGGCGAGCAGCAGGCAGACCAACCCCGCCGAGAGTCCGGCGGCGCCGATCGCGTCGAAGCGGCCACCCGTGCGGTCCGGCGACTCCGGGACGATCGTCAGGACCAGGGCGGCCGCGAGCACCCCCAGCCCGGCCGAGCCCCAGAACAACCAGTGCCAGTCGGCGCGCTGGGCGACGACGGCCGCGGCGGGCAGTCCCAGTGCGCCGCCGATGCCGAGCGAGGAACTCATCAGGCCCATCGCGGAACCGAGCCGCTCCCGCGGCAGGACGTCCCGCATGATGCTGATGCCCAGCGGGATGACGCCGGCGGCGGCGCCCTGGAGCGCGCGGCCGACGACCACCGGGACCAGCGAGGAGCCGAGCGCCGCCACCACCGAGCCGACGATCATCAGCACCAGGCTGGCGAGCAGCATCCGGCGCTTGCCGAAGAGGTCGCCGAGCCGGCCGCTGACCGGGGTAGCGACGGCGCCCGCGAGCAGGGTCGCGGTGAGTGCCCAGGAAGCGTTGGACGCCGAGGTGTGGAGCAGCCCCGGCAGGGCGGGGATGATCGGAATGACGATCGTCTGCATCACGGCGACCGTGATGCCGGCGAAGGCCAGTGCCGCGACGATCGCGCCGCTCCCGGCACCGGCACCGGCACCGGCACCAACCGACGCCTCGCCGGCCGACCGCGCACCCACCGACCCCGCGCCGACCGAACGACGGTCATTTCGGCCGGTCGGTGGCACGGCACCGCCCACGGCGTTGTTCTCGGCACTCTTCATGGGCCCATTCCTCTCGTCATGTGCACTATACATATTGCATGCACCATGCACATCAGATCCTCGTGGTTACCATGAACGCGAACGACGCAGGGAGTACGGCCGCCCGGAGGCACACGTGAGGGACCACCTGAACGACATCGAACGGGAGCTGATGCTCATCGGGCGCCATCACGCGATGGCCGGCGGGCGCACTGCCGGCTCCCTGGAGCGCTCGGCCTATCTGCTGCTCTCCCGGATCGAGGCGCAGGGACCGATGTCGATCGGACAGCTCGCGGAGGCGTTCCAGCTGGACGCCTCCACCGTGAACCGCCAGGCGGCGGCGATGCTCCGGGCCGGCGTGGTGGAACGGATCCCCGACCCGGACGGCGGGGTGGCCCGCAAGTTCGCCATCACCGCCGTCGGCAGCGAGGCCCTCACGGACGACCGCCGACGCCACCAGGAGGGGCTCGGCCGGGTCCTGAAGGGGTGGTCGGAGGCCGAGGTGGCCGGGCTGGCGACGGCACTGACCCGGCTCAACCGCTCGATCGAGGACCTGCAGGGCGTGGTCTGGCCGCGCGGCTGAACGGGCCTCGCGCGCCGCTCACCCCTCGACGTCCCGCCGCCCTCCCAGGCCGGGGGTCGCACCCGGCGGGCCGAACCACCCCCGGCCCGCCCCCGCGCGCTACGAGACCTTGTACGCCCGGTGCAGGGCGACGATCCCACCCGTGAGGTTGCGCCAGGCCACCTTGGACCAGCCGGCGTCCTGCAGCTTGGCGGCCAGCGCGGGCTGGTCCGGCCACTCGCGGATGGACTCGGCGAGGTAGACGTAGGCATCCGGGTTGCTACTGACCGCGGTGGCGACCGGCGGCAGCGCCCGCATCAGGTACTCGGTGTAGACCGTCCGGAACGGCGTCCAGGTCGGCGTCGAGAACTCGCAGATCACCAGCTTGCCGCCGGGCTTGGTGACGCGGAACATCTCGCTCAGCGCGGCGTCGGTGTCCTGCACGTTGCGCAGCGCGAAGGAGATCGTCACCGAGTCGAAGGTGCCGTCGGCGAACGGCAGCCTGGTCGCGTCACCGGCGGTGAGCGGCAGCTCGGGGTGCCGGCGCTTGCCCTCCGCGAGCATGCCGACCGAGAAGTCGCACGGGACGACCGTGGCGCCCGCCTCGGCGAAGGGCAGCGAGGAGGTGCCGGTGCCGGCCCCGAGGTCGAGCACGACATCGCCCGGTCCGGCGGCCACCGCCTCGGCCACCGCCCGGCGCCAGGCACGGGCCTGGCCGAGGGAAAGCACGTCGTTGGTCCGGTCGTACTTGGCCGCGACGTCGTCGAACATGGCGGCGACTTCGTGCGGCTGCTTGTCCAGAGAGGCTCGGGTCACGCCCCCATTGTTCACCCTGGCACCGACGAGTTCGGCAAGGGGGCACGCCGCCCGCACGCCACCAGCCCTTCGCGACCCCGGCACCCGCCCCGACACGGCCGCCGGCGGATCCGTCCGGGGCGCACGGGACTGCACCTCGACGGCACCCGTGGGACGGCGTTCATGACGGCGTGCACAACGGCGCGCACAACGGCGTGCACGACGGCGTGCCGCCTCAGTGCAGGCCGCGTCGCCCGCCCGAGCGCCGCCTACGGCGTGAGCGCTTGCCCTGCGTTATCGCGGGCATCCCCTCGGCCAGCGCACCGGTGGCCAGCGCAACGGTGGTGGCGAACCGTCCGTTGCCGCTGCGAATGGCGACCGCCCGGTGGTGCCGGCGGATCCGCAGCACGCAGACGAGGAAGAGCAGTACGGCCACCGGCACGCTGAACCAGGCCAGCCCGACACCGACCGGCTGCGGATAGGTGGCGCCGCAGATCCGGACCGCGCCGGGGTCGTCGGCGGCGTGTTCCAGGCAGACCGCGTCACCGACCTTGGCTCCGTCCGCCAAGGGCAGCGCGGCGGCGGTGTGCTGCTGGCCGGCGGCCCGGTAGCTGACGGTGCTGTAGGAGCCGCCACCGGTGGGCATCTGGGTGACGACGCCGTCCACTCTCACCGGGTTCGCGCCGATCCGGTCGGCCTGCTCGGCCTGGCGCCAGCCAAGAAGGCACATGCCAACGGCCAGCACGGCACTGAGTACGGCGGTGAGGTACCAGCCACGGCCCAACCGCAGGGAACGCGGCGGGGGGACGGTCGCGGATCGCATGGTTCCTGTCCTGGCTAGCCTTCGGGGCCTGGGACGGGGCCCCGCCACCCGCGGGGGCGGGCGGTGCGCGGTGAGGGTACGGACTGAGCTGACCGGGATCGTATCCGCTGGCGGGCCCTCAGGTCACGGCGAAGGGTGAATCAGACAATATGGCCGACACCACAGTTCGACGGCACACGAAGGAACTTCCGCATGTCATACGGAAGTCGGCCACCCCCGAGTAGGTGACGCTCAGCGTCGGCGGTACACCAACCGCCCGGCCAGTACCGTCGCCAGACAGCCGGCCGGTCGCCGACCCACTCCGGACCCTGCGGCATCGGCACGACCTCCGGGCCCGGAAGCACCGGCCGAACCGGCCGAACCGGAAGCACCGGCGGCACCGAGCACAGCGAAGACGGCGAAGTCGGCCCGCCCGCCGACGGCCAGCCGCCCGTGCACCGCCGCCGCGAGCGGCAGCACGGCGAGCGGATCCAACGGCCCCTCCGCCGCCGGGGACCTTTCGCCCCCGGGGAGCCCCGCCCAACCGGGGAGCCCCACCGGACCGGGCAGCGCGGTCAGCCCCGACCGGGCCACCGCCGTACGCACCGCGGCGCGCTCGAACGGGCCGGCCACCGCGGTCACGCCGAAGCCGAGCATCCGCTGCAACCCGCGCCGGGCGCTCGCCCCGCAGCGCGCCTCGTCCACCGGTCCCGCCGGCGTCAACAGGCCCCCGGCCACCGGAGCGTCCCCGATCTCCTCGCGCGGGTCCGGGTGGTACGCGCACTCCAGCAACCAGTGCCCGTACGGGTTGCGCAGACCGGGGGTGAGCAGGCCGTCGCCCCAGTCGCGCAGCCGGGCGCGGGGGTGGGCGGCGGCCAGCTCCGCGTACGGGCCGAGAGCGGCGATCAGTTCGCCGTGCACCAGCACCGCCCCGTCGGCGACGGACGGGGCGGTGGGGTCGGCCGGGTCGGGCAGCACGAGGGCGGCCCGGTGCAGTGTCAGCATCGCGAGGTCACCAAAACGGGGTCGGCACCGGTCAGACGGGCACGGCCGGCCGGAGACGGCGTCGGCCGGCGCCGGCCACCGGCCGCCCCCAACCGACTGCCGTCAACCGACTGCCGTCAGCCGTCAGCCGTCAGCCGTTGTCGAGGATCTTCAGCTCGGGGTGCGCCGTGCCACCCGCGATCGCCGTGGAGGCGATGTGCGAGGCGACCCGCGGGTCGACCGGGTCGTTGGCCGGGTCGTCCAGCACCCGCAGGTGCTCGTAGGTGGTCGAGCGCTGGGCCGGGACGCGGTCGGCGGCCCGGATCAGGTGGATCAGCTCGGTGAGGTTGGACCGGTGCTTGGCGCCGGCCGCCGAGACCACGTTCTCCTCCAGCATGACCGAGCCGAGGTCGTCCGCACCGTAGTGCAGCGACAGCTGGCCGGCCTCCTTGCCGGTGGTCAGCCAGGAGCCCTGGATGTGGGCGACGTTGTCGAGGAAGAGGCGGGCGATCGCGATCATCCGCAGGTACTCGAAGACGGTCGCCTGGGTCGAGCCCTGGAGCTTGTTGTTCTGCGGCTGGTAGGTGTACGGGATGAAGGCGCGGAACCCGCCGGTACGGTCCTGCACGTCGCGGATCATCCGCAGGTGCTCGATCCGCTCGGCGTTGGTCTCGCCGGTGCCCATCAGCATGGTGGAGGTGGACTCCACCCCGAGGCCGTGGGCCGCCTCCATGATCTCCAGCCAGCGCTCGCCGGACTCCTTGAGCGGTGCGATCGCCTTGCGCGGGCGGGCCGGCAGCAGCTCGGCGCCGGCGCCGGCGAACGAGTCCAGGCCCGCCTTGTGGATCCGGGTGATGGCCTCCTCGATCGACACCCCCGAGATCCGGGCCATGTGGTCGACCTCGGACGCGCCCAGCGAGTGGATCACCAGCTGCGGGAAGTCCGCCTTGATCGCCGAGAAGGCGCGCTCGTAGTACTCCACGCCGTAGTCCGGGTGGTGCCCGCCCTGGAACATGATCTGGGTGCCGCCCAGCTCGACCGTCTCCGCGCAGCGGCGCAGGATCTCGTCGAGGTCGCGGGACCAGCCCTTGTCACTCTTCGGCGGCACGTAGAAGGCGCAGAACTTGCACGCCGTCACGCAGACGTTGGTGTAGTTGATGTTCCGCTCGATGATGTACGTCGCGATGTGCTCGGTACCGGCGTAGCGGCGGCGGCGCACCGCGTCGGCCGCCGAACCGAGCGCGTGCAGCGGCGCCGAGCGGTACAGCTCCAGGGCCTCTTCGGGGCTGATCCGGCCACCGCCGGCCGCCCGGTCGAGCACGGCCTGCAGGTCGGTGCTGGGCGCATCGAGGGTGGTCGCTGCGAGCTCGGACACCTGGCGGCCTTCTCTCTCTCGGGTACTACTGCGTGTTCTCGGGTACTACTGCGTGTTCTCGGGCACTACCGCGCGTTCCCAGGTACTCCTGCGTGTTTCAGTAGTTCCTGGTACGGCCGAACCAGCCTACGCCAGCGCTTTCGCGCTCTGCCGTCAGGCCACTTTCCGCATCGTCCCGGTCGGGTTCCCGGCCGCCGGATCGGCGGAGCCGAACCGGATGGTGCTGTCCTTCTGCAGGGTCAGCGTCTCCGCGTTGGAGCCGCTGCTGCACGCTCCCGGCAGCGAGGAGCGAACCAGCCGGGAGGTGAACACCAGCTTCCCCTCCGACACCGAGTCCAGCGTCCAGGCGCCCTCGCAGCTGACCGAGATCAGGCCGGTGACGGCGTTGCGACTGGTGGTGTTCTCCTGCCCGATCGTGGCCGGGCCGATCACCAGCGTGGTCGTACCGGCGGGCAGCCCCTTGTCGGTGGTCATCTCCCCGCGCCAGGTGCCGAGGAAGGCGGGCGGTACGACGCTCGGCCCGGCGGCGGTGCCCGGCGGGGGTGCCTGGCCGGCGGGCAGGGTGGTGGACGACGTGGTGGTGGACGTGGACGTGGTGGAGCTCGCGGTCGCCGACCAGCTGAACGACGCCGTGACGGTCGGTCCGGAGCTGGGCGTGCGCTCCTGGACCACGTCGCCCCGGAACCCCCGGTAGAGGCCGTAGCCGCCGGCCGAGAACACCACCGCCGCCACCAGCACCGCCACCACCACCGCGGTCCGGGTCCGACGCCCTGCCGCCTCCGTCGGCACCCGGTCGTGCGGGACCTGGTCACGCGGCAGCCCTTCGTGCGGCATGTGATCGCGCGGCACGTGATCACGCGGTGCGCGGTCGACCGACACCCGATCGGTCGGCGTGCGGCCCGGTGCACCACCCGCCGAAGGAACCCCACCCTCCGAAGGAACACCACCCGCCGAAGGAACCCCCACCGGTGCTCCACCCGCCGAGGCGGGGCCCGCCGGGGCATCGGCTCCCCCCGCCTCCACCTCCCCCTCCAGGTCGAGCAGTTCGACCGCACTGCGGCCGACCCCCGCCGCCAGCGCCGGCGGCAGCCAGCCGCCCCGCCCCAGCCGGACGGTGGCCGCGCCGTCGGCGTCCAACCGGTCCCGGAGCTGCCGCGGAGTCGGACGGGCGGCCGGGTCCTTGGCCAGGCAGTCCCGCACGACGGGGCGCAGCGACCCGGTGAGCCCGGTGAGGTCCGGCTCCTCGTGCAGTACCCGGTAGAGCAGGACCGCCACGCTGACCCCCTCACCGAAGGGCTGCACGCCGGTGGCCGCGAAGGCGAGCACCGCGCCCAGCGAGAAGACGTCGCTCGGCGGGCCGGCCGGCTGTCCGTTCGCCTGCTCCGGCGACATGAAGCCGGGTGAGCCGACCACGTAGCCGGACTGGGTGAAGCCGCTGGTCGCGTCCAGCGCGCGGGCGATGCCGAAGTCGATCAGGCGCGGGCCGTCCAGGGTCAGCAGGACGTTGGACGGCTTGACGTCCCGGTGCACCAGCCCGAGGCCGTGCACCTGGGCCAGTGCCTCGGCCAGCCCGACGCCCAGGGCCCGTACGGCGTGCTCGGGCAGCGGCCCGAAGTCCCCGACGGCGGTGCCGAGCGCGGGACCGGCGACGTAGCCGGTGGCCACCCAGGGGTGCTCGCCCTCGGTGTCCGCGTCCAGCACGGGCGCCGTCCAGGCGCCGCCGACCCGGCGGGCGGCGGCGACCTCCTGGCGGAAGCGCGCCCGGAACTCGGCGTCCTCCGCGAGCTCACCGCGGACCAGCTTGACGGCCACCGCGCGACCACCGGCCGTCCGGCCCAGGTAGACCCGGCCCATTCCGCCCGCGCCGAGCCGCCGCAGCAGCCGGTACCCGCCCACCTGTCGCGGGTCGTCCGCCCCCAGTGCCCGCATCCCGCACGCTCCCCTCGGCCGCCCGGCCGTCGTCGGCGCCTTCGGGCGCCGACGACGTCACAGATCTCGCGTGCAGACGCTACCGGGCCGCACGGCGCGGCGGTGGGGACAAGCGGCAGCCCGCACCGGACGGGACGACCGGCCGGGACGGCGGCCCCGTCCCTCCCGGGGGCCGCCGGCCCGATGCCGTCCGTCGCCCGTCCGAGGCGCACCGCGGCTCGTCGCCCGCCCGGAGCGCACGGCGCCCACGCCACGCGAAGAAGCGTCACCCGGACACCGCGAACGCCGAGGACGACCGGCCGGTCAGACCACCACCGGCGCCGGCTCCAGCAGGCGGACCGTGACGTCCGGCGCGAAGCCGCTGTCCGGGGCGACCCGGCGGGCGAACTCGGCCATACCGGCGAGCTGCCGCTCACCGAGCGAGAAGTCCAGGGCCTCGCTGAAGTAGCGCTCCAGCACCCCGGCGTCGAACTGCTCCCACCGGGCCGCGTGCTCGGCGACCGCGCCGGCCTCGACCAGCGAGAGGTCCCGGGACTCCAGGAAGGCCCGGTGCACCGCCGCCGTCAGCTCGGGACTGCGTTCGGCGAAGTCGCGGCGGGCGGCCCAGACGGCGAAGACGAACGGCAGGCCGGTCCACTCCTTCCACATCTCCCCGAGGTCGTGCACCGCCAGGCCCTGTGCGGCCGCCTGCCCCAGGTAGGCCCGCAGGGCCGGGTCGCCGATCAGCACCGCGGCGTCGGCCTCGGCGAGCATGGCGTCCAGGTCGGGCGGGCAGCTGAAGTACTCCGGCCGCACTCCCTCGCGCTCCTCCAGCAGCAGCCGGGCCAGCCGCACCGAGGTCCGGCTGGTGGAGCCGAGGGCGACCCGGCGGCCGTCCAGCTCGGCCAGCGGGACCTTGCTGACGATGACGCAGGACATCACCGGACCGTCGCTGCCGACCGCGATGTCGGGGAGCACCAGCAGCTGGTCCGCGTGCCGCAGGTACTCGACGCAGGTGATCGGGCCGATGTCGAGAGCACCGCCGACCAACTGGTCGCTGAGCTTCTCCGGGGTGTCCTTGGTGAGATCCAGGTCGAGCAGATTGCCCGTCCTGGCCAGCCCCCAGTAGAGGGGTACGCAGTTCAGGAACTGAATATGCCCGACCCGCGGCCTGACCGGGGGGTTCTCCCGAGACTCCCGCGTTTCCGCGTCCGGTACCACCACTGGGCCGCTCCCTTGCTGTTCGTGCGCCTCTCCGCAGGGTATGCCCGCCGTTCCGGAAGCCTCGCACCGGCCTTACGACACGCCCTGTCCGGCCTGTAAGTCACCCCTGGTCGTCACAGCAGCCGCATGCTAGCGTTGCCCTCAGTTGCAGTTTGATTCCCCTTGCAGTACTTGAAGCCTGCGGAGCATGTAACCGCAGGCTTTTTGTAGTTTTTCAGCAATATCGAAAAACTCCGGACCCGTCCGGAGGCAGGGCGATCAGCGCAGCGGACCGGGCGCCACACGGTGTGGTCCCCAATACGTCCCTCGCAAGGAGAACGGCATGGCTCAGGGAACCGTCAAGTGGTTCAACGCTGAGAAGGGCTTCGGCTTCATCGCCCAGGAGGGCGGCGGCCCCGACGTCTTCGTCCACTACTCCGCCATCAACGCGAACGGTTTCCGCTCGCTGGAGGAGAACCAGGCGGTCAGCTTCGACGTCACCCAGGGCCCGAAGGGCCCGCAGGCGGAGAACGTTACCGCTATCTGATCATCCTCTGATGACCTGATCGCTCGGGACCCCTCGGGTCCGCAGACGGCCCCCGCGGCCGTCATCATGAGCACAAGAGAAGTACCCAAGGGGGCCCGGCCATCTGCCGGGCCCCCTGCCTTGTCCACGCCGACTCCCAGCGCCGCCCCGCCCCCTGCGGATGCCCTCCCCCTGGAGCCCGTCCGAAGTGACCGGCTGACGAGCGGTCAGCGGGTGGTCCGCGCCGGACCGCCGTCGGCATCCGCCCGGAACCGCGTCCCCGCCCGACCGCGGTCGAGGCAGCGGGCAGAGGTCGGTGACCCGCAGCCGCCCGGCCGGGCGGCGCGACCGGACCACTTCCGGCCGACGGCGCATCGAACCGGCCAACTAGATGATTGATGCCAAGGGCTCGCTGGCGCGCATGACATGAAGCGAGGGAGTCCAAAGATCGGTTGTGACGCCTGATCTGGACTCCCTCGCGA